>NZ_JBFUIA010000012.1:0-188686 GCF_056402115.1 Mucilaginibacter sp. P4_C11
ACCACCACGGGTTCCGACGCTTCATGCTCCGTGGGAAAGAAAAAGTAGCGATAGAATGGGGCTTACTTTCAATCGCACAAAACCTAAGAAAAAAAGCTGCCTAAAGGCCTTCTTTTCACTCGTTCTTAATCAATAATATTCGTTAGTTCGAAATCAACATCAAAAAACTACTTGAAATCGATTTATCCGCCGTAAAATAAAAAGACCGCATCATTTGATTTATGATACGGCCTCTTAATTATATCATTGTAGCCTGGTATTACGCTGTTAAATCTCAAATGAAAAATCCTCATCTGCCGATGCTTTGGCAACTTCCGGATTTTCGCCGTATTCATAGCGTTTTTCAACTACATCCTGGTTAGCCCTGATGTAATCAACTGTGTCTTTCAAACCTTCGGCAAATTTTTCAAAATCCTCTTTGTATAAAAAAATCTTGTGCTTAATAAACACACCATCCTCCAAACGCTTTTTGCTCTCTGTTATCGTAACATAGTAATCGTTTGAGCGGGTTGCTTTTACATCAAAAAAATACGTTCTCTTCCCGGCTCTCACCTTTTTAGAAAATACCTCTTCACGTTCTCTATTGTCAAAATCTCCCATAAATATCCCTGAAATTAGTTTTGGTTGGCATAAATATAAATAAAAATTCAAAGTGCAAGTATTTTATTCATTTTTATTGCAACTTTTAAAACAAAACAGCGTTTTTTTTGTGCGCAAGTTAAATTTATTATCGCTGCGAAACCTGGATATTAGTCGACCAGAGGAGTTAGGCGTTCTGTTCTTCTTCTAACAACTGCTTTTCATACAGTTCAAAATAGGTTCCTTTAAGCTGCATCAGGTATTCATGGTTGCCATGTTCCACAATTTCGCCATTATCCATCACCAGTATCTTATCGGCATTTTTTATGGTTGATATACGGTGCGCTATAATGATGCTGGTTTTACCCTGCATAACACGGCCAAGATTATTCAATATTTCCTCTTCGGTACGGGTATCAACAGCCGAAAGACAATCGTCAAATATCAATATCTGCGGGTGTTTAAATATGGCCCTGGCGATAGACACACGCTGTTTTTGCCCACCCGATAGGGTTACGCCACGTTCGCCAATTAAAGTGGAAAAGCCCTGCTCCAACTCGATAATGTTATTATAAACAGCGGCATCGCGGGCGGCTTGTTCTACCACCGGCAAATCAAGCACATCGGCACTAAAGGCTATATTATTGGCAATAGTATCGCTAAACAGGAAAACCTCCTGCGGCACAAAGCCAATTTGCGACCGATAGCCCTCCAGGTTAAGCTGTTGCAGGGGTATGTCGTCTGCCAAAACTTCGCCGCCGGTAGTATCGTACATGCGCATAACCAGGTTGGCAATGGTTGATTTGCCCGAGCCTGTGCGCCCAATAATGGCAACCATTTGCCCCGGATCAACTTTGAACGACACATTTTTTAAAGCCTGGATGCCGGTATCAGGATAAGTGAACGATACCTTATCAAATTCAAGTGCGCCTTTAATGGTATGTACCGGGGCTTTTGATGAAATGATCTCGGGCTGCTGATGCAAAAATTCATTGATCCGCTTTTGCGACGCGGCCGCCCGCTGCACCAGCGAAGTTACCCAACCCAGGGCAATCACCGGAAAATTGAGCATATTCAGGTATACAATAAACTCTGCTATATTGCCCGATGTAATGTTGCCTTTCATTACCTCTACCCCACCCACATACATGGTAATTACGTTACTCAGGCCAACCAGCAACAACATAATGGGGTAAAACATCGCCTGCACTTTGGCCAGTGCCATCGAGTGCATTTTATAATTTTCACTTTCGGCGGCAAACTTTTCCCGTACAAAAGCTTCTCTAACGTAGGATTTGATTACCCTGATACCCGAAAAATTCTCCTGCACAAAACTTGATAAACCCGACAGCCGTTCCTGGATCTGTTCGCTCCGGTAGTTAATTACGTTATTCACATAGTAAATGATCCCTGCTAATACAGGCAGCGGCAATACCGACCATACTGCCAGCCGCACATTTACAGTGAGCATAGCGTATATTACCATTACAAACAGCACCACAGTGTTGATGGTATACATAATGCCCGGCCCAAGGTACATACGCACCCGACTCACATCTTCGGTAACGCGGTTCATCAGGTCGCCGGTGTTGTGCCGGCGGTAGAAAGCCAGCGACAGGCGCTGATAGTGGCTATAAATTTCGTTCTTTAAATCATACTCGATATGCCTGGACATCAGGATGATGGTTTGGCGCATAAAAAAAAGGAATAAGCCCCTCAACAAGGCCAAGACCAGTACCAGCACGCCGAACAGCATCAGGCTGCTGCCAAAAATATCATATATCATGCCTTGGCGGTTAAAGCCGGCAAAAAGGTGGTAAGCGCCAATATTTTCGGTAACCAGGTCAAATGCTACACGGATAACCTGGGCCGGCAGTACACCAAAAATGTTGGATATAATTACAAACAACACGCCCGGGATTAGCCGCCAGCGGTATTTGTAAAAAAACTTATTGAGGTATGCGAGGTCTTTCATTTATGCTGACCAAAAGTATTAAAATTTGAGGGGATTGTTGGCGACCGAAAAGTAACATTGATGTAAGAAAACAACAGGTGAAAGGCGAAAGGTAAAAAAGGCATCACCGATTACCGGATTGCTTTTTTACCTTTGCGGCATGACAGAGCAGGAGTTGACAGCTTATTTTGAAACCGCAGATTTACCCCAAAGTTTAAGAATTGACCGGGCAACCACCCAACACGACGTTAAAGAAGCCGTGGCCCGCAACCTGGAAACCATGCGAACCGAAGTTAAACATAGCGGTGCCAGGCATCGCCTCATGCGCATCATCAACGCGCTTGAACATCCTTACGATGGGCCCGGAATTCCCCGCCCCTGGTAGCGTACACCGGTAGAGACAACGGCAGCTATTTGTTTCAAATACTGGCAGTTTTTTATCAATGCCCAACGCTTACCACGCGGCTCACTTTCCATTGGCCATCTTTTAACTGCCAAATGTGTACAAATTTCATAACGCCAATTACCGGCTTACCGTTTTCGGTATGCGTAAAACGGTGGGTTCCCATTTCAATAGCGCCGAAACCCGGCATAGGGTAAACCTCCAGGCTCTCGGGCAGCAGATCGCGACGCAGGTCGGCAGCTTGTTTGTTTTCAAAAATGCCTTTAAAGCCGGCGATGGTGGCATCATAACCGGTAACCCCTTTACCATCATTATAAAACTCCACATCGGCAGTAAATAAACCCTTCATCACATCCAATTGGCGGTTATTAAAGGCGTTAAACATTACACTATCCATGTGCGCTATGGTTTTAAACAGGGCTGCATCCTTTGGCTTAAAAACAGCGGTTTGGGCATTAACAGCAAAACCACTTGTAAGGGCAATAAACATTACCGAAAAACATATGCGGGAAAATAAACGGGGCGTTGTCATGATTAAAAGTATTAACTATACCGGATAGACGCACGTGGGCGGGCTGTAGTTACGGCTGAGCAAAAATATTTGCGGCGAAAGCCCGCACAGTTGAGGATTAAGTGTTTGGGTATTGGATTTTAGGGCTGCCGCTCCAACCTTGTAAACCGCAAAAAAATAATCGCCGTGTAAGTTATTGGCAGGCAACTCACGTAGGTTCAATTCATCCCGAAGTTTTTGTATTTTTAGCTTATGCCGATAGCGTATGTATCAAAGATGAACTTTCGCCGATTGTTTCACAAGCATGGACTATATCTGGCATGCGGACCACAAAGCTGGAGGCTTTGAAAAACACTTGTAGCGATGAGGAGGACAAAACTTATGTAGGCCTCAACCAGCCGTTGCCGGAAATCTTCAGTCGAACAATAAACAGTTAAACAACATGACAGACCAGCAATTCCAAATGGGAAGACTGATAATTAGCGTCCTTCTTCTAATGTTGAGTTCATGCACCGGAAAGAGTTCTCGCAGCACCGTCTATGTCAGCATTTACGCTAACAGCGATAAACGTGTTATTCTCACCTTCGACGGCAAGGTTATCTTTGACAGAAAAACTCCAACAAGTCAAAAGGTTGAGGTTGTTAGAGGTCCGATAATTATTGACAAGAAAGATATCGAAATCCACTATCTTGTTGACGAAAAGGATACTACAATTATGTATCGCCTGAAACCCAAAAATTACATCAACATTCTATACTCAGACTCAAGAAATGAGTTTCAGTTTGGAACAACTGACTCGGTAAGTTTTTTTAATTCACGAATAGATTAGCTTGTGGGTTATCCATAAAAAGGGCATCATGAAAAACTACATACCAAAACCAAAAAGCGACATCGAAGCTGTAAAAAAGTTAAAACTAATGCCATTTGAGGCAATACAAGCAGACGTTCCACAATTATTAGAAAGGATGCAAGATATGAATTGGGAAGTTGCCGGCGGAATAGCTGACTATTTTATCCCCTATATTGATTATATAACGCCCAATTTACTGAATATTTTGATGGGTAACGGTGATTAGTGGAAATATGAAATTTTAAATTCATTAATAGCCCGATCCTCAAATAGTCCCTCAGATGAATTAACGGTCGTAATTAATAGGATTGCTAACATTCCAACTAAAATAGAACAAGAAGAATATGTGGATACGATTGCAAAAGAAATAGTAGAGAAGTATTCATAGCAAGTATACTTTTCTACAACAGTCATTCACCTTGCAGCCAGTGTTTTCACCAAACCACCGCTTAAAATATACCCGTAAGCTATTTCAAAAATGAAGGTGGTAATTTTTTATGTGTATAGCGTTTTAATGATAGTGCCAATACTTTTTTCAATTTTAAATAAAACTTGAGTGGCATTAACCACAGGAAAAAAACCCCATCATGTGTACTTTCAGCATTCCTTAAAACAATTGATAATCAGCATTGTTATACCCAAAGAATAACCACATTGCAGTTAGGAATTGACCTTAAGGTTTACATAGCCAGAAGGTTAAACAATTGTTGTGGTTTTTTTGACCCTTGCCGCAAGGCAAGGGTTTTTTATTTATTCAACTTTATAAGTATAAACGCTGCGACCCACATTGCCGTTATCATCTACGCCTTCAATAATTACACGATAGTTGCCTTTGCCATCGGCATTGTAAAAATCAAATGAGGCGCTCCCATCTTTATCGGTAACAACGTCGGGGTTCCAATAAATGGTGACACGATCATCTGATTTATTGGCCTGCTTAACCGACCCGCCGTAAGCAGGCGAGTAAAACGTGCGGGCTTTGTAAAAACCTTTGGGAGCGTAAGTAATAAGCCCGGGCGATAGTTTTTTATTTACAACCTGGCTTTTACTCTTTTTTGTTGTTATTATTAACACCCCGTTTGATCCCTGGAAACCGTAAAGTGCGGCGTCGACATTTTTTAACATTTTAACGCTCTCTACATCAGACACATTTAAATCGGTAATGGATCCGCCTTGCATTCCATCTATAATTACCAGCATGGGGCCTGCTTCTGAAATCCCTACCCTTTCGCGCAAATAAGGCACGCCGTTGGTTAATGAAACTCCGGGCAGGCGCCCCTCCAGGCTACGCCCCAATCCGGATTGATCGGCAAAATCGGTAATAGTATTGGTGTGCGACTCTAAGTATTTATCTTTTACAATCACTTCCTTTAATAGTTTTCCGCTTGCATCGGCCATATAAACAGATGCCGGGCCAGGTTTGTCATCATTTTTTTCAATATCGCTGCCACCCATTAATTTGTTTTTTTCAGCCATCAGAACCAACTCCTTAGGCTGATCCATAATGATCTGCGTATTGTTTTTTCCCTCGGCGGTTTTTGCCTGGATTACAAAAGGAGTATTATCTGTGTAGGCCAGGTTGGGGAAGCTGAACCTGCCATTGGCATCGGTAACCTGCGTTAACATACTGCCTCCATTTTTTGCAAGCAACGTTACATTCCCATTAGCAACCGGCGTGCCGTTATTAGCTTTAACAGTGCCTGATATATCCAGTCCTCTTTCAACAGTATAGGCCGATGCCGTAGTCTCATCGTTGCCAAGCAATTGTTTCCACTCAAACCTGCGGTACCCCTGGGTAAGCATCAGCACATCCAAATCGGCGCGGGTATCATTGGTAACGCGGTTAAAATAATAATTGGGCTGCTCAACAAAACCTTTTAAATCAGATGTGAGCAGCAGGTTGGTTAAAATAGTAGTTTCGGCGCTTTCATCTATGGGTATTTTTGTGGCATCAACCACTGATGCAGAAAAATAACCAACAACCGGTTTATCGTCCTTTTTGGCATTCAGCGTAAGATGTACCTTTTCCCGGGTTGTGTATGATGATTTATTTACCGCCGTTTGCAAATTCATAAGATCATCGTTCTGAATAAATGAAAGCCGCTCGTTCATCGGTTCGCCGGTTTGCGAAAATAGTGTCACCCGTACGATACCCGTCTGAAAGTCTTTTTTACCCAGGTTAAGATCAAGCACCTGGCCATCTAAAGTTGTTTTTACCGATCGTACAGCCCCGCCGCCTGAATAAATGGCGATGCCAATTTCTTTGTTCTTATTGGCCAGGTAATAGGCCCGGTTGGCATTAATTTCAATTAATAGCTTATCGGGGTTGGTATTATTAACAAGCAGTGCCATACCCTTTTCGTCGGCCTTTGGCAAATCAACTGTGGCGTTGGTACCATCGCCATAGGTAAGTTTGGCTTTATAGGTTCTGCCTTCAACAGGGGTTATGTTAATAATACCCATCCCCAGGTGCCTGGTTTCAAATTTCGTTATTTCGGCATTCAGGTTATCTACAACCACGCCTTTAACACTGACCCCCATGCCGTTATGATCAATAGCCTTAAAAGCCAGTTTAGCCGGAATATCATTTACAAAGGTCCCTCCCTCCGGAAAAAACTGAATATCGTATTTATTGGCAATTTTAGTTTGCTGAGTTGATAGTGTACGCGTTGGCAATACCGGGCTATTAATTATAATTGGCTGGTCAAAAACGTTAGGGTCGGCGCTATTCATCATCCATTTGGTATAAGCCTTTATATGATAAAGGCCTTTTGGCAGGCTGTTTGGCAAAGCAAATTCGCCCCAGGCCAGCCCATTGTTAACCTGTAACGTTATATACTTCACCAAAGAGTCGTTGGGGTTCACCAGGTCGGCGTGCAATACGCCACTTAGTTTTGATAGCTGATGTTGCTCGCCAAATGTAAGATAGGCCTTAAAAAAGGCGGTATCACCGGCACTGTATGTCGTTCTGTCAAAGTGCAGGTAAACTTTTTCGGTAGCTTTTGTTGTCGATAAGGTTTGAAGGCGTGATACTATTCGGTCTAACGAAAGCGGTGCTTTTGCGTTTTGTGAAAACGCAGATGTACAAAAACATAAGGCGCAAAAAAGTGCAGGTACTATCTTTTTCATGCGGGAAGTGTTTAAAAAGAGGTGATTTAAATTGGTGATTAAATATACCTCAATTAACCGCACAAAACAAATAAAATAAGAGTCAAGAGCCAATAATCAAGATAAGCGCAAAATGCTCAAACCTAAATATTTTCTTCGCGGGCCAATGTTTTATTGAAATCGGATAATCTACGTGCCAATTTTTTTTTGATTCTTGCTTCTTGACTCTACTACTGTATTTCGGCATTTTCCTTTATCTCTTCCCAATATACAGTTTCCAGGTAAATACCATTTTGTATAGCCACACGGGCTTTAATATCCTGCAGTTGATTTTTGATCTCTGTGGCGTTGAGGTCGCTGCTTAGGGAGTGGTAATAAATTGCATAACCAGTTTTACTGTTTATGAATTTATAATGTTTATCAGCGGGTTTCATAACGGTTTACTTAATATTAATGTAATATGTATTATGGTGTTATTGTTTTAAAAAACAGTAAATGTTACATAGCATTTTTTACCGGTGAAATTTATTTAACGGCAAACTACAGCACCAATAATTTGATAACATTTAATTAACATTGGATTAACAATTCCGTGACCTATTGCTGCAAATTAATGGTTACATTTAGCCACGAAAATAAAAACAGCCAACATATACTAAACAGTTAGTATACACACTGTTAAATTGATTTTTACTTAAAAAGTATCATAAAAAATTTCAATAGATGTCGATATTCCCCAACTCAAACCAGGTTTTTTATGATTTATTTAACCGGGCGGTTGACAATGCCACTCAAATGGCAACCCTGCTTAATACCGCGGTGAACTCCACTGATACCTACGAGCAAAAATTTCAGTTTACACACATTGATAAGCTAAAAACAAAAAGTTACGAAATTACACACCAGGTATTTACCGAATCGGGGCGTACACTTATATCTCCTTTTCAGCGTAAAGATATGTGCGAACTTGCGGCGGCTATTGATGATGTGGCAGATAGCATAGCTATGGCATCGCGCAGGATAAACCTGTACGATGTGCCTAAAATAACCCCTCCTATTATCAACCTTGCTGATCTTATCCTGCAAACTACCCAGGCGCTTGAAAGTGCAGTTAAGGCTATGAATAACCTGGGTAATTCGGCGCATATTTTCGAAATTTGTAACAGCATTAAACAACTGGAATACCAGGCCGATACCGTTTACAATGAAGCATTTGCCGATTTACTGGCCAACGAAACCGACGCCATACAACTTATAAAATACACAGATGTATTTATGGCGATGGAAACAGCCACCGATAGCTGCGAAGATGCCACACTAATTATTGAAAGTATTTTGATAAAGAACGGCTAAAGGCTAAAGGCTAAAGGCTAAAGGCTAAAGGCTAAAGGCTAAAGGCTAAAGGCTAAAGGCTAAAGGCTAAAGGCTAAAGGCTAAAGGCTAAAGGCTAAAGGCTAAAGGCTAAAGGCTAAAGGCTAAAGGCTAAAGGCTAAAAAAAACGGCCCTTGATTTTAAAAAAAATCAAGGGCCGTTTTTTTGAAGAAGCTTTGGGCCTTAGGCTTTCAGCTTACTTCCCCTTATCAGCAGGCATATCATCTTGCTTGCCGCCGTTATCATCTTTCTCTCTTTCTTTCTTAAATTCAAGCTTGCCAAATTTATAGCTCAGGCTTATGCCGAATGATTGTACAGGTATGTACCTGATATTAGTTTGGTTAAAGCCGGCACCATATGTGGTGGAACTTTGGCTTACATATTTGGCAAACGGATTTGAAGCGGTAAGGCCAATGCTTGCCTTTTTGTTCATGAACATTTTACGCATGGCAAAGTTGTAAAACACAAATTTAGGCTGCGTTCCCTGGATGCTTCTTTGCGATGAATTATAGTTGCCAAAAAATTCGGCACTTAAATCATGACCAAAACTGTACTGTGCATTTAAATTTAAACGGTAAGTAAACCCGCTAACACTTGGGCTGCCCGGGTTATTGCTTGTACGTTCAGAAAATATCATGTTGGTGCGCAGGTTAAATGCTTTAGTAATAGGTACCGATGCGTAGATGTTAATACCCTCGCGCTCCTCGGAGCCAAGGTTATACCGTTTTGTTAATGATACATTGGTATACGTACTGCCATCAATTCTTAAAGTGTCATAAAAAGTAGTGAAGCGTTGCAGGTCATCTGTATTTTTGCGGTAAAACGCTGCTATATTGATGTTTGCACCGCCATCAAATGATTTGTTGTAACCCAATTCAAAGTTATCGCCACGCTCCGGTTTCAAGGTCGGATCGCCTGTGCTGATGTTGTGGGTATCGCTGATGTTAAGAAAAGGGTTCAGGTCGCCGTAATCAGGGCGCTCAATCCTGCGGGTATAGCTTAATTTAACTGATTGCGATTCGCTTATTTTGTGTGAGAACACCAATGATGGTACTAATATGTTGTAATTGGGGATATTGGTGTTCTTAAAGTCGGCAGTAGTTACCGTATATTCATCTCTTAACCCAGCCTTGATATCTAAAAAGTTATTGAATACCGAAGTAGTTAATGATAAATAATAAGCATAAATTTTACGATCATAGGTAAAACCATAGGTTTGGTTATAGTTGGGCACATTGGCGCCATTTAACAAAGTATCGGTAACTACATTGTTGTTAATGTGATTAAAATCAAGTTTACCACCTGTTTCAACGGTAAAATTTTTACTTAGCGGGTGTGTGTAATCAACCGAGATGTTGGTTTCCCTATCCTTACCCGGATTATTATTGGTAATACCGGTAGGTATGGTTCCGGCCTGTAAGTTCTGTAACAGTTGCGACGAACTAAAACTATTGTTACCAAAGCTTGATGAATACAATATATCAAGCTCCTGCCCTTCCTTCTCAAATGTTTTTTTGTAGGCCAGGCTCACATCTGTTGATGTACCGCTAAACTTACTGCTTGATGTGCGCAGGGTTTTAATATCAGAAAGTTCGATCCCGTTTGGGTCCACTTTATTTTCGTCCTGGTTGGTTAAGCCATTGCCATGGTTACCAAAATGGTTAAAACCTACAGATGCGGTAAGATCGTCGTGTTTGCTGATGTTCCAGGTAAAATTCAATCCCGATTGGTAACCGTTACGTTTAAAATTATTACTGCCTTGCTGAAAAAGAGTGGTAGTGTTTCCAAGTCCGTCTGTAGACGTACGGTTGCTGGTATTGGGTGCGTTGCTGTTTATCTGCGCATTACCGCTAAAAAACGCGTTTACGCCAAAATTCCCTTTACGCATGTTCAGGTTAAATGATCCGTTTTCGCGGCGGGTACCTGCCGATAGGTTTACGCTGCCGTTAATACCCTCAACCCGGCTATCCTTTAAAATAATATTAATGATACCACCTGTACCTGCGGCATCATATTTGGCACCGGGACTGGTAACCACCTCAATACTTTTGATTTGGCTGGCCGGAATACTGGCCAAAGCATCGGCCAGGCTGGCGCCAAATATGCTGGATGGTTTACCATTTATTAAAAACCGGATATTAGCATTACCCTGCAACTCTACATTACCATCAATATCAACAGTAATTTGTGGCACCTTTTTCAGGATATCTATAGCAACACCACCCTGTGCGCTCAGGTCGTTTTGGGGGTTGTATACCATTTTATCAATTTTATTTTGAACAGTGGGGGTAGTAGCTGTAATAGTTACATCTTTTAACTGGTGTGTATTTGGCGATAACAACACCTCGCCCAGGTTGGTGGTAGCGCCGGCCTTAACTATTACATGGTCAACCGTAGTACGCTGGTAGCCCAAAAAGTCGGCGGTAATCCGGTATTCGCCCGGCGGAATCTGGTCCACAGTAAAATTACCTTTCGGGTCGGTGCTGATGCCATTAAACGGGGCCGCTACACCTTGTTTATAAACAGATATGGTAGCATAGTCAACCGGTTGCTTTGTAGCGGCATCGGTAACTTTGCCGCTTATTTTGCCTTTGGGCGCAGGTGCTTGTGCCCAGGCGTTTATTGTAAACAGTACAAATAAAAGTAGTAGTATATATCTGGTCTTCATTATCTTGAAATCGCTCATTTGGGTGCGAATTTGAAGACAAACATTGGATAAATTCTGATTTGTTGTGTTATTGTTACAATAAGGTTAAAAATAGAATCAGGGAGTAAGAATCCGTAGGAAAGAGGCAAGAGGTTAGAATTAAGAGCCAAGGCAAAGCAATCTTATCTCTTGATTCTAACCTCTTGCCTTTCTTCTCAAAATATCAGCACCAAAGTACCTGCGATAATCAATAAGGCTCCTATCCCGTTCTTCAACGTCAAGGGCTCACCTAAAAATACCACTGCCAATACAATGGCCAGTGCCACGCTTAACTTATCAACCGGGGCTACCTGCGATACCTTGCCCAACTGTAAAGCCCTGAAATAGCAAATCCATGACAGACCGGTAGCGCAGCCCGACAGAATTAGGAACGTCCAGTTGGTTTTGGTTAAACCACTCATTCCCTGGTTACTGCCTTTAAACAACACAATAGCCCAGGCCAGTATCAAAATAACCACCGTACGAATGGCCGTTGCCAGGTCGGTATCTACTCCCTTAATGCCTATTTTGGCAAAAATTGCAGTTAACGCGGCAAACAATGCCGATAGTAGAGCGTAAATCCACCACATAGTTTTGGGTTTTAAGTTGTACGTTTTTGTAAATTATCAACAATTAAGTTGTACGTTGAAAGTTGTACGTTGTACGTTTTTGTAAATTATCAACAATTATTAAGCTAATTTGCTTGCTAAAGCTGTAGTAAATCTGGTCAAATCCAAAATGTATACAAATTGGACTACTACCTTTACATAGTTGCATATTATAATGAATACGCAACGTACAACTTAAAACGTACAACGTATAACATAATGAAGTTACTGATCATTGAAGACGAAGAGGGCCTGCGCGAGAGTATTGAAGAGTACTTTACCGAGGCTGGTAATATCTGCGAAACCGCCGCTACCTACCCCGCAGCCATTTCCAAAATTGAAATGTATACTTACGACTGCATTTTGCTTGATATTACCCTGCCTGGTGGCAATGGTATTAATATACTAAAACGGTTAAAAGACCATAACCATACCGACGGCGTGCTCATCATATCGGCCAAAAACTCTCTTGACGACCGCTTGCAGGGGTTAGATCTGGGTGCCGATGATTACCTGGTAAAGCCCTTTCACCTGTCGGAGCTTAAGGCAAGAGTATCGGCCATTATCAGGCGTAAAATGTATAACGGCAGTAACCTGCTTGTTTTTAACGAAATCAGCATCGATTTGCAGGCCAAAACGGTGAGCGTGCATGATAAGCCTCTTAAATTTACCCGTAAAGAGTTTGCCCTGCTTATTTATTTTATTGCCAACAAAGGCAAAGTAGTATCAAAAAATGCCATAGCCGAGCATCTTTGGGGCGATGGCATCGATTTAGCCGACAACTTCGATTTCATTTACTCGCACATAAAAAATATCCGCAAAAAGCTGGAAGAAGCCGGCGCCAACGATTATATACAGGCAGCTTATGGTATGGGCTATAAATTTGCCGGGCAATGAAACTCATTACCTTATATAACCGGGTAAATATTATTACCACCATAGTTGTGATGCTGATAACCGGCATTATATACTACCAGGCCATCAGCTGGATATTAATTGACCAGGCCGATAAATCTTTAAAGGTAGAGGAAGATGAGGTTTTTGATTACGTAAAACTCAACAAACAACTCCCCCAGGTTTTCGACTCTAAAGATCAGCAAATAAGCTTTACCCAGGCTACACCCAATTCAGTTACACGCGAATTTATTGACACCCTGTATAAAAAAGATAAGGACGAAGTTGAATCGGGCCGGGGGCTTATCAGCTCAATTACGGTTGATGGCAAATACTACAAAATCCTCATCGTTGAATCGAAGGTAGAAACTGAGGACCTGATCCAGATTATTTTTACTATTACTTTTGGATTGATTTTATTTTTATTACTGGTATTGCTTGTTGCCAACAGGCTTATTCTAAATCGCCTTTGGCAGCCGTTCCATGCTATTTTAAAGGAGATGAAGCTATTTAACATCACCGATAATAAAGAAATTACCCAAACCGAAACCCGCATTGATGAGTTTGCCGATTTAAACCAGGCAGCAACCGCCATGACCATCAGGGCAAAGCATGATTATAAGGAGCTTAAAACATTTACCGAAAATGCATCGCACGAGTTGCTTACCCCCATTGCAGTCATCAACTCCAAATTAGATACCTTAATACAATCCGAAAACTTTAACGACAGGCAAAGCAAATTACTCAACGACCTATACAGCGCAGTAGCCCGGTTGAGCCGGCTTAATCAATCGTTATTACTGTTGGTGAAAATAGAAAACCGCTTGCTTACCGATCAGCAAACCATCAACCTTAAACAATTAATTGATGAAATGCTGCTACAACTGGAAGATATCTTTGCGGATAAACAGATCACGGCAACCGCCCGGTTGGAGGATAAAGAAATTTCGGGAAGCAGGTACCTTATTGAAATTTTGCTGAATAACCTGATCATTAATGCCGTGCGGCACAATCACTCAGGTGGCGAAATTGTGATTAGCCTGACCACAGAAGCATTAACCATTAAAAATACCGGAGCAAATGAGCCGCTGGACGAAGATAAAATATTTACCCGTTTCCATAAGTCATCCCATTCCGATGGCAGCGGGCTTGGGCTTACCATCAGCAGGCAAATTTGCCAAAGTCTTGATTTTAACCTTAATTATCAATACCAAAACCCTCACCATATCTTCATCATCGTTTTTTAAATTTGATATTTTGCCATCCTAATTTTTTACAGATTTATGCTATACTTTAGCTATGTTTAAATTGAACTTATCCATCAGTTAATGAAGTGGTTTTTCGGCCTTCTATTATTTACAGTTATCTGTACTGCCGTAAAGGCACAAACATATACGCTCGATCATTATTTAGCGCTTGCAAAAAACAACAGTCCCTTACTTAAGGATTTAAAAAACCAGCTTGCCGCCGCGCAAATAGACAGCTTAAGGCTGCGCGCCGGGCTTAAGCCGCAGGTAAATGCCAACAGCAACGGATATTTTGCTCCGGTTATAGGCGGTTATGGTTACGCCGGTGCTATTACCAACGTGCAAACCTTTAGCGCGTTATTGGGAGTAAACAAACAGATTGTTGGCAAGCGCAACCTGAATGCCCAACTGGCCGGAATAGACCTGCAGCGCGACTCGGTTAATAACACAACCGTGCTGTCGGCACAGGATTTAAGCAGAACCATTACTGCCCAATACATAACCGCCTACGGTAGCCTGCAGCAGGTAAAATTTAATGCCGATGTGGTAAAGCTGCTTACCGAAGAAGAAGGCTTTTTAAAAAAACTTACCCGCAACAACGTTTACAAGCAAAGCGAGTACCTTGCATTTTTGGTTACTTTAAAACAACAGCAGCTACAGTTATCGCAGGCGCAAATACAATATAAAAATGATTACGCAACACTGAGCTACCTGGCCGGTGTGGCCGATACCAGTGCTGTAGAAATAGCCGAGCCGGTGATTCAAAAAACGGCAACCGCTGCTGAATCTGAAAGTATATTCTTCAGGCAATTTAAATCAGATAGTTTGCGGTTGCTTAACCAGCGAGATTTGATTGACATTAGCTACAGGCCAAAAGCCAACATTTTTGCCGATGGTGGCTTTAATACCGATTTTGGCGCACAGCCTTATAAAAATTTTGGTACCAGCGTTGGTTTCAGCATTACCATGCCTATTTATGATGGCGGGCAACGCAAACTCATGTACAAAAAGTTAAAGCTGCAACAAGAAACCCATGCTACCAATAAAGCTTTTTTTAAAACACAATATCAGCAGCAAATAGCGCAGCTTAACCAGCAAATAAACCAAAACGACCACCTCCTTAACCAGATAAAAGAGCAAATTAAATATGCTGAAAGCCTGATTAAGGTGGATACCCAATTGATGCAAACCGGCGACGTTAAAATTGCCGATTTGATACTGGCCGTTAATAGCTACTACACCATAACCAACTTACTTACACAAACTACCGTAACCAGGCTTCAGCTGGTAAACCAACTAAACTACTGGAATAAATAACATGAAAATACATCCTACCGCTTATTCCCTTTCAAAAAACATATTGATCATTGCAGCAGTAGCATTGGTTTATTTTTCCTGTAAAGGAAGCGCCCCCGAGGCCGATGCCGGCGAGGCTGCCGCACCTGTAACCGAAACACCCGTAAAAGTTACCACCATTGACCAAAGTTCACTCACCAATTATATTGAGTTGAACGCCACATCATCATTCCTTCAAAAAAACTATGTAAAGGCAAATGCCATAGGTTATATACAAAAAGTAAACGCTCAAATTGGGCATTATGTAAATAAGGGCGAAGTGCTGTTCACCATAAAAACCAAAGAAGCGCAAAGCATTGGCAACAGCATTAACATATTAGATACTACCTTCAAATTTTCGGGCGTTAACAAAATTAAAGCATCCGAGCATGGTTACATTACCCAATTGAACCACCAGCTGGGTGATTACGTGCAGGATGGCGAACAATTAGCTATCATAAGCGACAGGAGCAGCTTTGTATTTATCATGCAGTTGCCTTATGAACTTCGGGCGTCGGTATCTAACAACCAGGATGTACTGCTTACCCTGCCCGATGGCACTAAGCTGAACGGCAGCGTAGCCTCATTTATGCCCGCGGTTGATACCCTATCGCAAACACAGGGTGTAATTATCAAAGTAAATTCATCAAACCAGATTCCCGAAAACCTGGTAGCACGGGCGCGCATAGTAAAAACAGCCAAAACAAATACCATATCGTTGCCCAGCTCGGCCATTTTATCAAACGAAACTCAAACAGAGTTTTGGGTAATGAAATTGATCAACACCAATACGGCGGTTAAAACACCAGTAAAAAAAGGCATTGAAAGCGGCGACAGGGTCGAGATCCTGTCACCTAAGTTTTCGGGACAGGATAAGATTATCATAAGCGGTAACTACGGTTTGGCCGATACCGCTAAAGTTAAAATTGTACAGTAATGGCAAAAGTTGCAGAAACTAAAATTGATAAGGTCGAAAATTTTTTCATTTTTTACCGTAAGCCTTTACTGCTTGTATTATCTTTAATATTGATGGGGGGTATTTTTGCCTATACCAAACTGCAAACATCCCTTTTTCCTGAAATCACTTTTCCTAAAATAAAAGTAATTGCCGATGCCGGCTTACAGCCCGTTAATCAAATGATGATAACGGTTACCAAACCACTTGAAAATGCGATAAAGCAAGTGCCCGACTTACAAATTGTGCGCAGTACCACCAGCCGCGGCAGTGCCGAAATATCGGCCTATATGGACTGGAGCGCAGATATTGACCTGAGCAAGCAACAAATAGAATCGCAGATAGCTAAAATTCAAAACTCATTGCCGGCGGGGGTAAATATCTCTGTCGAAAAAATGAACCCTTCTATTTTACCGGTGAGCGGGTACACGCTGGAGAGCCATGACAAATCGCCTATTGAATTAAAACAACTGGCAACATTCACGGTTAAACCGTTTTTATCGCAAATTAACGGCGTATCAGAGATCAGGGTAATAGGCGGTAAAACCAAAGAATACTGGCTGGTGCTTAACCGCGAAAGGATGACAGCCCTGTCGCTAACGCCAGATATGATCAGTAATTCGCTGGGGCAAACCAACTTCATCAAATCCGAAGGTTACCTGTCCGACTATAAAATGCTTTACCTCACTGTAACCGATGCAACCGTAACAGGTAAAGATCAACTGGAAAACATGGTGATCAGCAATAACGGCAAAAGGGTTATCCAGGTTAAAGATATCGCATCGGTACAAATAAGCGAGGGCATTGAATATACCAAGATAAATGCCAACGGGCACGATGGTGTGTTGATAGCCGTAATAAAACAACCGGGCGCCAATCTGATAACGTTATCAACAGACATGGCGGCCAAAGTTGTTGCGCTGCAAAAAATACTACCAAAGGATGTAACCATAAAACCCTACTACGTACAGGCCGATTTTGTGAACGATTCGGTTAAAAGCGTTACCGATAGTGTTTGGATAGGCCTGTTACTGGCCATTGTTGTTGCTATCATCTTCCTGCGGTCATTAAAAGCCAGCGCCACCATCCTCATAACCATCCCCGTTACACTGGGGCTTACACTTATTGTGTTGTATGTAATTGGCTATACCTTTAACATCATGACGCTTGGCGCCATAGCCGCTGCCATAGGTTTAATTATTGACGATGCCATTGTGGTGGTTGAACAAATTCACCGCACACACGAAGAACACCCCGACGAACCCACCAGCAAGCTACTGAAAAAGGCCATCGACTACCTGTTTCCGGCTATGCTGGGCTCGTCTATCAGCACTATCGTAATTTTCATCCCGTTTTTGCTCATGACCGGTGTAGCCGGCGCCTATTTTAAAGTAATGACCAATACCATGATCATTACACTCATCTGCTCGTTTTTTGTAACCTGGATAGGGCTGCCCGTTATTTACCTGTTTTTAACCCGCAACCATCATGGCCATGCCGCCAACGCCAAAGAAGAAACGCACGAAGTAAAAAGACAGGGTTGGGTATCGTTTTTTATCCTGAAGCCGTTTATAGGTATTGCCATAATGATTGGTTTTATCGTTGTAATTGTTTTAGTACCTTCAAAGCTGCAAACCGGTTTTTTGCCCGATATGGATGAAGGCAGTATCGTGCTTGACTATAGCTCGCCCCCGGGCACCTCGCTGGAAGAAACCGACCGGATGCTGCGCGAGATTGAAAAGATCATTACCAAACATCCTGACGTTGCCGCATATTCGCGCCGTACCGGAACGCAAATGGGCTTTTTTATAACAGAGCCAAATACCGGCGATTACCTGATACAGCTAAAAAAGACACACGAAAAGACCACTGAAGAGGTAACCAGCGATATCAGGGCCGAAATTGAAAAAACGCAGCCCGCCCTCCGTGTTGATTTTGGCCAGGTAATTACAGATATGCTGGGCGATTTAATGAGTTCGACCCAGCCCATTGAAATTAAGGTATTTGGCGATGATCAGCACGTATTGCAAAACCTGTCCAAACAAATAGCGGCCGAGGTGAGCTTGGTTAAAGGCACTGCCGACGTTTTTGACGGTATTGTAATTGCAGGCCCGTCGGTAAGTATCATCCCCGATTATAAAAAACTGGCGCAATACAATATTACTCCTGCATCACTGCAATTCCAGGCGCAAACCGCATTGGACGGCAATGTGGTAGGTAATATATACGAGCCTCTGCAGCTATCACCCATCCGGATGGTTTACCCGGGCAACAGATCGTTAAATATCAACGCAATCAAAAATCTCAACGTATTTTTGGCCAATGGTAAATTAACCCCTATCAGCCAATTGGCCACCGTTAATATAAGTGCCGGCGATGCCGAAATTAACCGCCAGGATCTGCAATCAATGGGCGTGATTACCGCCAGGTTGGAGAACAGCGATTTAGGATCGGTAATTCCGGCGATTCAAAAAAACATCAGTTCAAAAATAAACCTGCCTAAAGGCTATCATGTTGAATACGGCGGTGCGTATGCCGAGCAACAGCAATCGTTTAAAGAATTACTGATTATCCTGGTAACTTCAAGTTTATTGGTTTTTGGGGTAATATTATTTTTGTTTAAAGAGTTCAGGATCGCCATTCTAATTTTGATAATGGCTGTGTTAGGAATTTCGGGAAGCTTTCTGGCATTGTTTATTACTAATACACCATTAAATGTGGGCAGTTATACCGGCCTCATTATGATAGTGGGCATCATTGGCGAAAATGCCATATTCACCTTTTTGCAGTTTAAAGAAAGTGCCCGTACAAAAAGCGTCGACGAGGCTATCATTTATTCCATATCAACCCGTTTAAGACCCAAATTAATGACTGCTTTAGGAGCTATTATAGCGCTTACGCCTTTGGCGCTGGGCATTGGCGCCGGAGCGCAGCTGCATCAGCCCTTAGCTATTGCTGTTATAGGTGGATTTTTAGCTGCCCTGCCATTATTACTCATTGTTTTACCAAGTATGATGCGTATTATTTACCGCAAAGGCTATAATTTCCCTACCGGCGAAACACAGGAAGTACATACCAGTTAAACCAATATTTCTACAGATTCGACGTCTAATTTCATAGCAAAAAACAAATCTATAAAATGAAAAAGCAAATTTTGATTTTTGCCCTGGCAGCAATTGGTTTAGCACCATTTACCCTAAAAGCCCAAACCTACGTGGCCGACAAAACCATTTCCCTGACCGGCGATGGCGGGTACGATTACCTGGCACTTGATAAAGTAAACAACCGCCTATATGTGTCGCATGGCACAC
This sequence comes from Mucilaginibacter sp. P4_C11, assembly GCF_056402115.1. Classification (NCBI taxonomy): domain Bacteria; kingdom Pseudomonadati; phylum Bacteroidota; class Sphingobacteriia; order Sphingobacteriales; family Sphingobacteriaceae; genus Mucilaginibacter; species Mucilaginibacter sp. P4_C11. The sequence goes on from NZ_JBFUIA010000012.1 coordinate 19,813, forward strand.
AAGTAAACGTTATTGACCTGGCTACCGATAAAGAAGTGGGAGCTATCAATGATATGAAAGGCGTGCACGGTATTGCCATTGTAAACAAACTAAACCGCGGCTTTATAACGGATGGCCGGGCCAATGCGGTAGTGGCTTTTGATATTAAAACCCTGAAAACAATTACTACCATCCCACTTACCGATGCCAAAGGGCCGGATGCCATTATGTATGATGCTTATTCGGACCGCATTTTTAGTTTCAACGGCGAAAGCAACAACTCGTCGGTTATCGACCCAAAAACTTTAAAACAGGTTGGCACAGTGGCCCTGGGTGGCGGCCCCGAATTTGCGGTGCCCGATGGCAAAGGCAAAATATATAACAACCTGGAAGATAAAAACAGTCTGAATATTATTGACAGCAAAACCCTTAAAGTGCTCAAAAACTACCCGCTGGCACCATGCGGCGGCCCTACCGGCCTTGCTTTAGATGCCGCCAATCAGCGCGTATTTACTGTCTGCCGCGAAAATAAGGGAATGAGCGTTGTTGATATCAATACCGGGAAAGTAACAGCCACCATACCAATTGGCGCAGGTGTTGATGCCGTGGCTTATGATGCCGAAACTAAGCTTATATTTTGCTCCAATGGCGATGGTACAACCACCATTATCAAACAAAAATCGGCTGATGAATACAGCGTTATTCAAACGCTAAAAACTGCAGTGCGTGCTAAAACTTTAGCACTGGATACTAAAACTCACAAAATTTACTTAAGCGTGGCCGAATTTGAGCCCGGCACACGCAAAGCACTGCCCGGAACATTTAAAGTACTGGTTTACAAGCTACAGTAAGCTTATTTCGAATATAAAAAGATCATGAAATGTTTGTGAATTTTAGATATCTAACTTTTATTTTGACTGCGAAATGATATTTTTAAAACGTTATTCCTATATTTAACGTTTACATATTATATGATTAAAAGAACTGATTTTGTTTATTCTTCCGAGTCTGAACCACATCGTATCCGCACAAAAAAAATTTTAAAGCAGTTTCCGCAATTGCGCAAGCTGATAGGTAAAAACCCCAATACCATATTTGCTATTGTTGGTTTGGTAGCGTTCCAGGTAGTTTTAGCCTGGTTTCTGCGCGATCAATCATGGTGGTGGGTATTTGGCGCGGCCTACCTGTTGGGCGCCTTTGCCGATCATGCATTGTTTGTGATGATTCACGAATGTACCCACCAACTGCTGTTTAAAAACCGCAACGCCAACCGCTGGGCATCCATGTTTGCCAATTTGCCGCAAATATTGCCAAGCGCAATCTCGTTCGAAAAATACCATATCAAACACCACTCTTTTCAGGGTGTGCATGAACTGGATGCCGATTTGCCCAACAAATGGGAAGCAAAACTCATCAGCAATTCATTTTTTGGCAAAGCGCTTTGGTTACTGTTTTTCCCGGTTTTCCAGCTTTTCCGTTTATCGCGGTTAAGAGAGATACATCCTATTGATGGCTGGATAATTACCAACTTTTTATTGCAGGTTATTTTTACAACAGCTATAGCTTATTTTATGGGCTGGCATTCGGTAGCGTTTTTACTGCTTAGCTTCTCGTTTTCGGTAGGCCTGCACCCGCTTGGTGCACGCTGGATACAAGAGCACTACTTAACACACAGTGTTGAGCAGGAAACTTACAGCTACTATGGTAATTTTAATGCGGTGGCCTTCAATGTTGGCTTCCATAATGAACACCACGATTTTCCTTCTATCCCCTGGAATAAATTACCCGAGATCAAGAAAACCGCCCCTGAATTTTATGATACGTTGTACTATCATACCTCATGGACAAAACTATTTTTCCGGTTCCTTTTTGATCGCGAAATTTCACTTTTTAACCGCATATTGCGTAAGGACCGCGGCCGGGTTGCACTCACCGATGTATCCAAACCCGATGTGGAAATGGAAATGATAAAAGAACACTAAAACAAGAAAGGGCATTTTACAATGCCCTTTCTTGTTTTTACACACTCCACTGGAAGCTAATAGCTTACGAGTTAAAAACAATCAGAATTATGCTCATTTTTTTTGACAGAAAAATGAATATTTAATGAAGAATTAACATAGGATTAAGGTAATTGTAACAAAGTTATTATCTTTAAGTCTCTATTTTAATTTGACTATGCACAAACTGAGCTCATTTTTTTCTCAGCACGAAGACCTTACACAAGTACTTTTATACGCCGGTGTAATTACGGGCCTGTGGTTTGCCGTAATGCTGGCCTCTTTTGACGGAATAAAGATCAAATGGAAACATACCTCGGTTAATACCTTGTTTATATTTACCGCCCTGCCTATCCAACTGTTATTAACCACCTTTGTAGTTTTAATATCTGGTTGGGCCACCGCCCACCATTGGGGGCTTATCAATTTCATCCCTTTTCACACCAATCCCTGGGTATATTACATCGTGATGTTTATGATGATGGATTTTTGCGAATATGTGTACCATGTTACCATGCACAAGATAGAGCCCCTATGGAAATTTCACCTGGTGCACCATAGCGATCTTAAGGTAGATGTATCTACCACCATTAGGGAGCATCCCTGCGAAACATGTATCCGCACCTGCTTTTTAATGCTTTGGGTATTTATTTGCGGCCCGGCTATTGGCGTTTTAATATTAAGGCAAACCTTTCAGTCGTTTTCAAACATCGTTGCCCATACCGAGTTCCAGTTACCTTCAAAGCTCAACAAAATTGTTGGCCTGCTATTTATTACCCCCAACCTGCACCATGTACACCACCACTACCAGCTGCCTTACACCGACCGTAACTATGGTGATGTGCTAAGCATTTGGGACAGGCTGTTTGGAACCTATGCCAACGTGGACAGGAAAGATATTGTTTTTGGTATTGACACCCATATGGACGAAAACCTGAACGGTAGATTTTTAAATGTAATAAAGCTCCCGTTTCAAAAGTTTGACCATCCACAAAGGCGTAAACAAGCCTAAATTAGGGAGCAAAGTCCATTTCGTCAGAAATTGCATCTCGGCACCAAAGTTTACAAGTTTTGGCCTCATTTTTGCACACATTATTAAAAATTGCATTTAAATAATGAAAACTTCATACTAATATGATTTATTTGCGTTATTATTTGCAACAGTAACATGAGCCGAAGAAAGAAATTACAGATCCTGATACCTTTTGTAATGCTGCTGTTTTTAGGCGCGTATGCCAAACACCGTTTGTTGGATAAAAAACCAATAAGCGGCACGCTAAACAGCAAATTAATGGACGAAACATCTGGAATAGCGGCCTCATCTATTAACCCCGATGTTTATTATGTGCATAATGATAGCGGCGATACCAGCCGCTTTTTTTCGATAAGCCCCGAGGGCAAATTAAAGGCTACCATTTATTTTAAAGGCGACAAAAATAAACATTTAGGTGTTCAGGATTGTGAGGATATTGCTGTTGGCCCCGGTCCGCAAAACGGCAAAAGTTATGTTTACCTTGGCGATATTGGTGATAACGCTCAAAGCCGGAAAGTGATTACCATTTACCGTTTTTTGGAAAATACCTTATGGGCGCAGGATACCACAACACATGCTGTACCTGTGGCTGTTAATTTGAAGTATCCGGATGGCCCGAAAGATGCTGAAACTTTAATGATTGACCCGGTTGAAAAGCTTTTATACATTGTAACCAAGCGCAGCGATACCGTAGCGGTTTATACAGCGCCATTGAGTTATAAAGCCAACGATACGCTTACCTTAACCAGGCACACCAAACTGTTCTTCCCCGGTTTCAGACCGTTTAAATGGATCACGGCTGGGGATATTTCCAAAGACGGCCAGCAAATTCTGTTAAAAAGCTACGAAAAGGTTTACTATTGGCAACGCCAGCCCAATGAGCATGTATGGGATACCATGGCCAGGAAACCCAATGAGTTGCCTTACACCGTTGAAAAACAAGGTGAAGCCATAGGCTTTACTCCCGACGGCAAAGGATACTATACTACCAGCGAAGGAGTATTCTCGCCCATTTATTATTACGATAGCCCGAAGAAGTAATTGCGCCCTCGTATGCCGGCGAGTCGACTCACCCCGACGACCCCGATACATCGGGGCGTCTTCCCCTCTCTCCGACTGCATTGCATAGAGGGGCTAAAAAAGGAAAGCAAAAGGAGTTTCACCCTCTTTGCGGCTTCAGCCGAAGAGAGGGTCGGCCAGCGTAGCGTAGCCGGGGTGAGTCGTGACCAGCGTTCAATCGAAGTTCGTGTAAGCTCCCCCAACATCTCAGCTAGACTGTAAAATTCCGAAAAAATTCCGAAGAGAACCCCGCCCCCATTTCACATAAATTTCCCTACACACTCCACCACAACTGCCATCACAATCTCATAAATAAATATTCTTTATAAATGAATGAATATTTATTTATCTTTGTTTCATCATGAGATTAAGAGATACAGACAAGGTACAGTTAGTAAAACAGAAAGCTATCGAATTAATAATAAAAGATGGGCTGGAAGGATTTAGCATGAATAAGCTGGCCAGGGCCTGTCAAATTTCGGTGGCCACGCTTTACATATACTATAAAGACCGTGACGATCTGATTATTAACATCGCCGTGGAAGAATTACGGTTAATGGAAGAGACAATTGTAAAAGATTTTGATCCCGGGATGACTTTTGAGCAGGGCCTGCGCAGGCAATGGGAAAACCGTTACCGCTACGCGGCAGAAAAGCCAGGTATCAACTTGTTTTTTGATCAGCTGCGTAGTTCCAGCTACCAGGAACAATTCCTGTCGGGTTACATGGCCGACTTTAAGGTGATAATGGGTAGCTTTATGCAAAACATCATTGAGCGCGGCGAGATAGACGCGATGCCTTTTGAAATATACTGGTCGATAGCGTTTGCCCCTTTTTATAACCTGATCCGTTTTGATAAAGAAGGCAAAAGTCTGAGCGGTATGCCCTTTAAACTAACAGACGAGATACTCTGGAAAACCTTCGACCTGGTGATAAAAGCCCTAAAAAAATAAGCGTATGGATACTACAGAAGATTTTAAACACATACTGTTATTTAAAACTAACATTAACAGCGATAGCGAAAAGCAATTTTTACATGGCTTGTTTGACGGCAACCCCGATATAAAATGCTGGAACATTGATATGGACGACAGCGACTGCGTGTTGCGGGTAGTATCAGCAACACTAACGCACGCGCAAATAATTGAAATAATAACCCTTCGCGGCTATCAATGCTACGAATTAACCTGACCAAAAAACGATGAACAATCAACAATCCTTAGCCTTTACAGGCTACCAAAAATTGGTAATATTTTTACTGGCTATCACCCAGTTTACCGTGATACTCGATTTTATGGTGATGTCGCCGCTTGGCGATATGCTCATGAAATCGCTTAACCTAAAACCTTCAGCTTTTGGCATTGCCGTATCGGCCTATGCCTTTAGTGCTGGAATTTCCGGTTTACTAACCGCCGGCTTCGCCGATAAGTTCGACCGTAAAAAGTTATTGCTGTTTTTCTATATCGGCTTTATTGCCGGTACCATTTTTTGCGGCATGGCCCAGTCATACGTGGTGCTGGTGGCGGCTCGTATTATTACCGGGCTGTTTGGCGGGGTAATCGGCTCCATATCAATGGCCATAGTTACCGACTTGTTTTCACTACAGCAACGCGGACGCGTTATGGGTTTTATACAAATGGGCTTTGGCGGCAGCCAGGTTTTAGGCGTACCTATAGGCCTTTATTTAGCCAACGCCTGGAGTTGGGAAGCACCATTTTGGATGGTAGCCGCATTAAGCATCTGTATTGCCACGCTAATAGCCGTCAAACTGCAGCCTATCGTAAAACATCTATCGGTACAAACAGATAGATCGGCATATAAACACCTGCTGCATACCGTTGGCAAAGCCAATTACCGGGTAGGCTTTGCAGCAACTGCTCTGTTATCAATTGGTGGTTTTATGATGATGCCTTTCGGCAGCGCCTTTGCCGTTAACAACCTTGGGCTAACCAACCAGCAGCTGCCTTTACTGTTTATGGTTTCGGGCGTAAGTTCACTGATCATCATGCCCCTTATAGGTAAGCTAAGCGATAAGATAGATAAGTTTAAAATATTTGCAACCGCATCTATATGGATGATGCTGATGTGCGTGGTATATACCAACCTGGGGGTAACACCATTAATATTGGTGATGATATTAAATATTTTAATGATGATGGGCATCATGAGCCGCATGATACCATCATCGGCACTCACCAGCGCCGTTCCCGAGATGGCCGACCGTGGCGCGTTCATGAGCATTAACGCATCGCTGCAACAAATAGCAGGCGGTGTTGCCGCCGCGGTTGCTGGTATCATAGTTACGCAGCAAAGCAAAGGCAGCCCGCTGCAGCATTACAATACCGTAGGCTATGTGATAGTTGGCATTTCGGTTTTAGGCATCTTTTTAATGTGGCGCGTAAATAACCTCATCAAACAAAAAGCGGATAGCAATAAGATAGTGCTACCGGAGGACGCGGTAATTCACGAGGCTATATAAAAGAATCAAGAGATTAGAGTCAGGAATCAAGACAAACGCATCTAAATAGTTAACTGCGAACCTGTTATTTAATAATAGCTTACGGAATAAGCATATGGCGCGAGGAAGATATGAGCATTAAACGATACCTTGCTTTATTGCCCGATCCTGGTTAAATGATTAAGGTACCGAAGTGACTTGTATTGGCCAACACCAGGCACAAATATTTGGATGCGCCTAAATTACGTAATCAGTTTAGTGTTAACCATGATAAAATACAAAATATTGATTATCAAATACTTATAAATACTTTTCCTGAAATGTGTTAAGTTATGTTAACCCAATTAGATGCGTTTGCCTGAGTCGAGAATCAAGAAAAAACAAAGGCTTAAAAAAAAGACTTACACGGTTTAACCCATGTAAGTCTTTTTTATATGATAACATTTTCGCGCTTATTTTTCTACCCGTACCAGCAGTACACCGTGCGGCGCTACTTTAGCAGTTAGAGCATTGCCGGTAACCACAATATACTTTTGCTGCCAGGCGTCCCTGAATTTGGTATAGCCAGCTATAGCCGGGTCGGTTTTATCAAGGCTGATGGTTTGGTATTTATCGGATGTATTAAACAGGCCTATTGCCTTGCCGCCATCCTTCAACTCTTTTACCCAAACCTGGTAATCATCTTTTTTGATATACTGGCTGGCACCTTTGCCCAAAGCATCCTGGTCAATGGCCAGCACTTCATCGTTGGTAAGCAGGCTCAATGTAAAGGCATCCAGGTGCCCCATATCGCAACCAATTAACAAAGGCGATGCTAACAGGCTCCATAAACTGATGTGCGTGTACTGCTCATCAAATGTAAGCCTGGTATTATGCAGGCTTGGCCCCCATCCTACTTTGCCAACAACAAGCATATCGGGGTCGTTAAAATGGCCAGGCTGGGCATGTGGTGCTGCCGGGCCCTGGTTAAATCCAATGGTGGCCATACTTTGCCAGGTATCCTGGATATCGCCTGTTGTGCGCCAGCTATTGCCGTTTACATCAGCACCCCACTCCCATACATTGCCCCAGCCATACTGGCAAAGGCTGTACATGATATCGCGGTTTGCTTTACCCAATGCGGCCTGCATTACCTGGTAAGGTTTCTTCAATCCATCAAGATCTGGTTTAGGTGCAATATCCGAGTATGAGCACCAATCGTATTTTAAATAGTCGATACCCCAACCGGCGTAGGTTTGGGCATCCTGGTCTTCATGCTGCCAGCTGCCTAAAAAGCCGCCGCAGGTACGCGGGCCCGGCGACGAGTAAATACCTATGCGCAAGCCTAAACCATGCACAAAATCGGCGAGGCCTTTCATATCGGGAAATTTGCTGTTAGTTACAATTTTGCCGTCGGCAGCGCGGTTTTCTGCCTCCCATCCATCATCAATATTGATGTAAGCCCAACCGTGCGCGCTCAGTTTATCGATCATGGCTTTGGCAGATATGCGTACCTTTTCGTCGTTAACACTCAGGCCCCAGGCATTCCAGCTGTTCCAGCCTAAAGCAGGGGTTAAACCAATATTATCTCCAATGCTAATGGTGAATTGTTTTGTTTTGGCGCCAAGGCTATTGCTTACCGTAAAAGTTACCGGGTAATTGCCCTTTTGAGCTACCGAACCACTGATTACCCCAGTTGCGGCATCAACTTTTAAACCTTCGGGAAGCCCTGCAACTTTGTACAGTAATGGTCTTTTACCCGTAGCCGGTATCAGGTAAAGGAACGGGTGGCCCGGCCGCGCCCCAAATACATCGGCACCATTAATTTTTACTTTAGCCGTTGGATAAGGCGTTAAAATGTAAGGCGTAGTTTCTGTTTGCACTATCGATTTGCCCGATTTGGTATCGGTAAAAGTATAGCTGATGGTATATGATCTTTTTGCCAGGCGCGCTATCGAAAACGAGTAGGTAAACGGCTTGCCGCTGGTAAAATTGGCCGGATTTGTTTTTTCGTAAAGCACGGCACCGTTTTCCGGGTCGGTTACTTTAAATGCAAGGGTGCCGCTGTACTGGTACGCATTTGTAGTGTGTAATTTAACACTTTTGCTCAGGCTGTTGTTATCGCCGTATACAAAATCAGCTTCGGTATTTACAGCCACATGATCCATTACATCGGCCATGGTGATGTTGAATGTGCTGCCGTAGCCGCTGGTTACCAAACCGCCATCGCCGCCGGTATCAAATATGCGCACCGCAAGCACGTTTTCTTTATCCCATAAAATAGCAGGGTTGTTTGCTGCTATAGTATACGAGCGACCACCGTAATGGCCATCTTTTATAGTACCGCCGTAACCACCGTATTTGGCTACCAGTTTACCGTTAAGGTAAACTTCATCGTTATCATCAACAGTGCCTAAATTTAAGCGCAGGCTATCTTTCAGGTACGATTTATCTTTTAATGACGACGGAATAACCACTTTGGTACGGTACCAGCCGAAGCCATCGTAATTTGGGTGCCCTTGGCGTTCCCAGTTGTCGTTAAGGTTGGCGGCCTGCCAATGCTGGTCGTTATAAGTTGGCGATGCCCATTGGGCCGAATCGCCGACTGTAAATTTCCAGCCTTTGCTGATGGAAACTTCCTGTGCCGATGCAGCCAGGGAGCCCGCGGCAAGACATAACATGGTAAAAATCTTTCTTATCATAATTAATGCTTTAATGGTACCATTAAAAGTCGCCACAAATTAAAGGCGGCTTGCAATTGGTTCAGAATGGTTTACTGGTTTGTTTATACTTTTTAAAGGTATAAACATTTCAAGAAAATAGAAATGTATGTGTAACATTTATTAAAAAGGGGGGATAGTATAAAATCGTCATTGCGAGTAACCATCAGGTAAAACCTGAAAAAAATCGTTATAACGTGTTGGCTTAACATATAAAAGGCCTGTCACCCTGAGCCTGTCGAAGGGTCGCGCGCAGAGGCCTTTGCCCGCTATGCTTCGACGGGCTCAGCATGACAGCCCTTTTCTAATAATCATTCCACATCTCGCAATAAGAAGTATTTTTAAATATACACTGAAGGTCAGTGACTTACAAACGCTTCATTATAAGCTATTGATTATCAGCGTTGTTTTTTTAATGTAGAGACGCAATACTTTGCGTCTCCCCCAGGACATTCAAAATTTACAGGCTCAATTTGCATGTGTGATTTGCATGCGGGAGACGCAAAATGTTGCGTCTCTACAAAAGCCCCGTTTACAATTATGTCATTACTGTTTTTTCAAGCATAGGCTGGTGGATACTCGCAATGACGGTAGTTTTAGGACATCAATTTAACAATAACAGCCTGCCCAGCTTTTACTTACTCAACAAATCCACATACTTCACCTGTTCCGGAAACCAAACGGTCATTTCGCCCTTACCACGGTTGGCCCATGAGTAGTATGGAATAGCCGTTAACGTGCTGGTAACGGTGCTTACATTCTGGTTTGCTTCATCAACGTTAACACTTTTTACATCGGCCTTTAATGTCATTACGCCATTTAGCAAGTCGGCATTATAGCTTGGGGTAAAAACAACATCTTTAGGGATAATAAAACTGCTTGGCTTGCCGGCATTATCCTTCCACTCGGCGCAATACATGATAGGGCCGCGCTGGATGGCTATTTTGCCGTTATCGTCGGCCAGTTTTTCGTTGGCTATTACGCGCTGTACATCCATGGGCAGGGTAAGCTCTACCCTATCGTTCTTTTTCCATTTTTTGCTGATCACCGCATAGCCATGATCCATTTGGTAATCAACAGCTTTACCGTTTACTTTTATTTCTATTTTTTGTGCCGATGGTTTCTCGTAACTGTACAAATCAGACGGGATAGCCTTATCCTGTGCCCAGCCCGGAATACGTATTTTGAGGTTCATATCCATAGCCGATGCCGGATCGATGCTGAATACCAAACCGCCATCCCATGGGTAATTATTTTGCTGGGTAATTTTAAGCGCCTTTTCGGCAACCTTTAAATTTGCCGATCCGCTGATGAACAGGTTTACATACACATCCTTGCCATTTTGGGCGTACATATAACCGGGGATAGAAGGAATTAACCGTACGATGTTGGTTGGGCAGCAGGAGCAGGTAAACCAGCCCGAGCGCTCACGTTCAATATCCGGATGCGTAAAGCTATCGCGGATTTGCATGGCATTGGTATAAAAGAAAGATTTCCCATCGAGCCCAACACCCGAAATTAAGCCGTTATACAGGGTTTTCTCCAACAGGTCGATATATTTTGAATCGCCGTGCAATAAAAACATTCTTTGGTTCCAGAAAACATTGCCGATAGCCGCGCAGGTTTCGTTATAGGCGGTGGTGTTTGGCAGTTCGTAGTTGCCGCCAAAACGTTCACCATCGCCAACAGCGCCTATGCTGCCCTGTACATAAATCTTTTTGCTCACCATATTATCCCAAATCTTATCAATAGCGGCGATGTACTCTTTATCGCCGGTGAGGGCCGCTACATCTGTCATGCCCGAATACAGGTACATTGCCCGTACGGCGTGGCCTTCGGCTTCGTCCTGGTTGGTAACGGGGGTATCATCCTGCCAGTAAACACCGTTCTCGAAAGGATTCTTGCTTTTTTTGTTGTACTCTTTGTGGCCACGGGCATCAATAAAAAACTTAGCCAGGTCAAGATATTCTTTTTTGCCGCTGATGCGGTACAGGCGCACCAGGCCCATCTCAACTATTTCATGGCCAGGTGCAACCGTACGTTTACCGGGACCAAAAGTGCGTACCAGTAAATCGGCGTTTTTAAGGGCGATATTTAAAAAATTGCGCTTGCCGGTAGCCATAAAATGAGCGGCGGCAGCTTCGTACATATGGCCACAATTGTAAAGCTCGTGGCTCATATTCTGCTCGTTCACCCAGCGCTCGGGGCCGGCCCACGCTTGCGGATGTATTGGGTCGATAGTGCGGGCGGTGTATAGGTAGCCATCCGGTTCCTGCGCCTTGCCTACTATGGTAATTATTGAATCGAGGTAATGATCAAGCTGCTTATCTGGATGTACCGCTAACGAATATGATGCGCCTTCGATTGTTTTATAAATATCGGTATCATCAAAGGGGTAAGTAGTACAAAATTTGCCCGAATGGGCTGCCGCCATCTGGAAGTTTTTTACCCTGCCGGTACTTTCGCAACGGGTAAACGATGCCGGAATAGTGGCCGTGCGGTTGGTTTCAATCCGCGAATTCCAGAAATGATCGGCCAGTTTTACACTGGTAAACGGAACCGGCTGAATAGGATAATCCTGCTGTTTTTGTGCAAAGGCCGAAAAGCTGCAGCATACAGCTAATAATAAACAGATGTTTTTACGCATAACGGGTTAATATAATTGGCGATAACAATATAAAGATACTACATTTCAAATGTACATTAATTGTTGTTTTAACACTAATTAATTTTAACTGCTAATAGCAGGAAATTATCCGCTGCACTATTTACAATATAAGCCCTTCTTAAAATCACTTTAAGCGAAATTCAACCAAATAGATAAATTTATATAATTAAAAATCAGTTATTTACATTTTATATAGTACCATGCATTGCATAATACTATATAAAAACATATCTTTATTTTAAACTTAATCATCAGTATATGAAAACAGCATTCCATTTAAAAAAAGCGGTTATTATCATCTTTTTGCTGGTAGCCGGTACCACAGCAGGTTTTGCGCAGTGCGACCAAACCGTAACCTTAACATCATCAAAAACAAGTAAGGTTGATGGCCAGGGTAACACCGACAGCAGGGATGAAAACACCATTGTTACAATTACTAAAACAGATGTAACCATTGTTCCCGGTGGCGACGATCACAAGATGTCGGGAACAATCAGCTCAAAAACCTGCGATTGGAAAACGCCTTTCAAAGAAGGCAAAACCGTTATTAAAGCGAAACTTAGTGATGATAATGGTCATGACAGAACCGCAACCATAACTATCACCGGCGTAGCAGGCAAAGTTACGCTTACGTTTGAAGCCGAGGAAAAGCCGGGAATGAAGATCTTTGTGATAGCGGATAAATTTGAGTAAGCTTTATTGTTTTTGCGTGAGGCGGATGGGGATCTGCCTCATGCCTTGTTTCTCATACGCTTTGCGGCTTGATATGAGTTCCAAAGAAATTAAGAATTCCAAGGTTTTATATGTGCCGAACCTACGGTTCTCATTTACCTCCTGCTTATTTTACACCGGGTTGAAACCCGGCGCTACAATATTGGCCGAGGCTACGCCTCTACTTATTGGTTTGGAGTATTTCTTAGTTCCTGGCCAATTACCCCACTAATGATCATATATTATTGCTACAATATAGGCGGGCGCTATGCCTCTATTTAGCGATTTAGAGTATTTCTTAGTTCCTGACCAATGCCCCCTCGCTAAGGATCATATATTATTGCCGCAATATAGGCCGCCGCTATGTCTCTATTTCCTTGATTTAAAGGATTTCTTAGATCCTGCCCAATTCTCCCCATAAGGATCATATTATTATCGCCACTACAAGCCGGGGCTATGCCTCTATTTTCTTTACTTAAAGTATATCCCCCCCTACCCATACAATTGCAGCTAAGGGCCATAAGCCCGAAACATATTGTAGCCCCGGGTTACAACCCGGGGTAATTTAAAACAATCGCGAAAGTGCTGTAGGCACGGCCCATGTCGCTACACAAAATCTGTCAATAAAATTATTGTCAAAATATCTTGTCAATAAAACTATTGACAAAACGCCTTTATGATAAACCCTCGGAGAGATGGCATTTTAATTTCAGCATCTGTTATACTGAACTATTCCACGCAGGGCGACTGCTTACGTGGTCTCATTTACAATCCTTTCGCACAAAATCGTTAAGAAAAATAAGCTAATCACTTTGCGCCTCTGCGATCTTTGCGCGAAAAACTTCTAACTATAACATAGTTTCTACCCATTATTAAACTTAACCTATTGTTTATGATAAATTTTAATAGCAACAGTACTTTTAGCTACAGAAAAACAACACGTTATGAAAAGAAAATTCTTAACAACTGTATTGCTGTGCTGCTGCTTTTTTGCCTGTTTAGCTGCCATTGCCGATTTTAGCGGAAGCTGGGGCGGAATTTTAACCATGGAGAATGGTGACCAATATCCCTTAACCTACAATTTTAAAATTGATGGTGATAAACTAACCGGCACTGTACAAACCCCTAAAGGCGAACTCCCCGTTGACGATGGTAAAATTAACGGCGATAAATTCACGTTTACAGTTACCCTTGGCGATATCGAAATACCACATAGTGGTAAATTTTACGGCGATTCTATCGGCGTCGACATTGCGGCTAATGGGGTTAAGGCACATACTACGCTGAAAAGGAAGTAGCGTTAAGTTATATTGCAGGCGTTGTTATAAGTTATACAATTCGGCTAAATCCTGCAGGGGAAATGACGTTTATCGCATGGCGGCTACGACTCACCCCGACGACCCCGATAAATATCGGGGCGTCTGCCCCTCGACTGCGTCGCATAGAGGGGCGAAAAAAAGAAAAGAAAAAATGGAGTTCACCCTCTATGCGGCGTAAGCCGGAGAGAGGGTCGGCCAGCGCAACGTAGCCGGGGTGAGTCGTGACCGGCGTTCAAAACCAAATATCTGTGTAAACCCAAACACATGATAAGTAGCTTGTCGAATCATAGCGGGCAAAGACCTCCCCGCACGACCCTTCGACAGGCTAAGGGTGACAGGCATAGGCGTTTCGAAAATAGACATGTAATGGGTACTTTGTTTCAGCATCCCACGTGCTAAGCATATATCATGTGATCCACCTGCCCATGGGCTCCCGAAACAATCGAGATGACTATCATTTTTCAACACCTCATTATATGCTTCCCGGCTATTAAAAACATCATCAATTAAATGCGCTTAATTTTTGATAATTTTGCCCACCTGACTATACTTTGTGTAGTTGTGCCAAACGCAATTTTATGCCAACAACGTATACCAAAACTTTAGCCCGAAAAATTCTTTTTGCGTTCCTTGCCTTCGCCATCATTTTTTCAGTTACAGCGCTTATTGTCCGCACGTCAATTACTAAAAAGTTAGAGAACATTTCTAAACTGGCCAACAACATGGGCCAGGAGAATCACCATCCCGAGCATATATTGTTATTACTGCACCAGGCCGAAGACGATTTCCAGGCGTCGTTACTCAACACCAACAGTAAAAATAGCGACGATTATAAAACAAAGCTAACCTCGGCATTTAACGAACTGGACACTTTGCTTAAAGCACATGCCGATACAAGCAGCCTTAACATCATCCAAAGCAATAAAATAAAGTCGTGGTATCAAAAAAAGTTAACCCTATCTAACCAGCTCTTCGGGCTTAAGCATAATTTCGATTCGCTGCTTACTGTTTATGCTGCATTTAATATAGAAGCCGGCAAGTATGCACAGGAGCTTTCCGGCAACGTCAATAAATCATTTAAAATCCAAACAGATACCGTTAAAAAAATAACGCCGTCAGCAAAAAGGAGCCTTTTTAAACGAATTAAAGATGCCATTAACAATAAAGACGATAAGGCGATATCGGCAATTGAAATCAACCACCGCAACAATTTAAAGGAGGTTAATGCATCTACACAAAAGCTATTAACCAAGGACCAGAAAGCTTATGCCAACAGCCTGAAGCAATTGCAACAACAAAACCTGAAGCTGATAACGATGCAGCGCGAGCTGATTGGCCTGAATTCGCATATCAGTAATGAGCTGGAACGCATTATTAATGATATAAAGGAATTAAATTACAACGCGACGAGCGAGTTCAGGGATATATTGTTTAAAAACTACCAGGAAACCACGGGGTTGTTAAATAATTTCTCGCTTATTGCTTTATTCCTGGTGCTTGTGTTTGCTACGCTGCTCATTTTATTCATCATTCAGCTTAACCGGGCCGAGCTGCAGTTACACAAAGAAATTGAACAATCGGTTACCATTGCCCAGCAAAAAATGGACCTGCTTTTGCATATGAGCCACGAGGTACGTAACCCGCTTACCGCCATCAGGGGCTTCCTGTACATTTTTGGTAAAACCAACCTTACCCAAAAACAAGCCGACATGCTCGATTCTATCAAGCACTCATCGGATATGCTGCTGCGCACCCTGAACGATACGCTGGATGCGGCAAAAATGGAAAACAGCGAGTTTAAAATCAGTACGGAATCTTTTAATCCCGATGATGCGTTAAAAACAGTTGTGGAAAGCATGGAGTTTGGTGCAACTAAAAAGGGGTTAACGTTAGATTACCATTTTAAAGGCGACAAAGACGCTATTTTACTGGGCGATAGCCTTCGGCTTAAACAAATTATGGTTAACCTGCTAAGCAACGCTATTAAATTTACCAAAGAAGGCGGCATCAGGGTAATAGCCGAATTGGTGAGTCCGGAAAATAAGCTGATGGTTGATGTCAGGGACACCGGGGACGGGATTAGTCCGGATCAGCAGGCAAACTTGTTTTCAAAATACTATCAAACCAGTTCATCAAATGGAAAAGCAGGCACCGGCCTGGGCTTATTTATTTGCAAACAGCTGGTAAAGCTGCAGGACGGGCATATTACCGTAAGCAGCAAGCCCGGGGCAGGCACTACCTTTAGTTTTACTATTCCGTATGAAAAAAGCAATACCGCGGCAGTTGTTAAACCCGACACGCTTGACCCTGCGTTACTGTTGAATGGTATTACCATTTTGGCGGTTGACGACAATGAGCTTGATTTAATGTCGTTAAAAATGATACTGGCCCGATGGAATATCAATTTTTTACAGGCAGGCAACGCAAAACAAGCATTAGAGATAATTGCCAAAAACGATGTAAACGTTGTGCTTGCAGCTTTGCCAGCACCTGAAACAGATGTTGCCGAATTATTGACCGCCATACAAAAATCAAACACCTCCGGTAAGTTACCTGTAATTGCTATAAGCGGCGTAACGGCAGCTGCAGAAAAATACTTAGATATGGGGTTTGCCGATGTTATCGAAAAATCTGTTGTAGATACAAAATTGGTGGATACAGTGGTTAAGGTATTAAAACCGAACCCGGTAAATTTAAATTGAACATACAGTAGTGTGGTTAACCAGGCTGTCCGAAGTTTCCGACGAACAGAGGGTAATGCCAAAATCAAATTTTTAAAATAACAATATGAACCAAACCTCATCCTTTCTTGTTAGCTTATTAATAAGCCTGCTATGGATTTTACCGGTAATTCATTTTTATTTAATTATTAGGTTCATAATAGTCAGCCGCAGATATCGGGAGGTAATGTCTTTTCCAACGCATTTAAAATGGCTCATTATAGTGTGCTTAATTCCAATATTAGGATATGTGTTTTTCAACTACTCGACATCCAGGATGATTAAATCACAATCATAGTATCTCGTCTTTATATCCATAAAAAAACTGCGGTTCGAAGTCTCCGACTTCGGACGCTTGTGTCTGTAGTTTGCAACTACAGTAACCTTTTCCTTTAACAGTCAATATTTTATTTGTGATTGTTGTTTGATTCCATTAATATAGCCTATCTCAAACCTTATAACAAATGGAAAATAGATTTTTTACTAAAACAGAATTTCATAACAAATTTGGCAAAGAAATGTCATCCGCGGTGAGTGTATTTGAACAGCGGAAAAAAAGCGGAATGCAGGACAATGCCTTAGCAACATATGATTTCAATTTCATTTCAGATACCAAAGGTAAGCTTGATGCCTTGGCCTCATTTTTAACAAATAATTATGGATATAAAATTGGTGATATCATAAAAAGGGACGACTGTTGGGAAATATCAGGCGAGGCAACTGAATTTCCGGTTGATGAAAATAACCTGATGTATTGGGCACTCGACTTGTATTGCAAAGGCTATGAATTTGATTGTAAATTGAATGGGTACGGGGCCATGGGCGATCCGAAAAACCAGGTATTTCCTAAAATTGATACCAGCCAGGCAGATCATTATTTCAATCTTGCAATGGAAGCCTATAACAAAAGAAATCTCGGAATGGCGATAATCCATTTTTCTACGGCGATTAAAATAAATCCTGACGACCCTAACTCGTGGTATTCAAGGGCGGTGATAAAAGATGAATTGCACACGTGGAAAGCTGCAAGGCGTGATTATGACAAAGCTATCGAAATAGCACCTGATTTTATAGATGCTATAGTAAACAGGGCCGCAAACAAAGATGAAGCCGGGGAACATCAGGAAGCCATCAACGATTATTCAAAAGCTATTGAATTGGATCCCGAAAACGAGATGGCTTATTTTAACCGGGGAAATTCAAAATTGAACATAAAGGATGTTAAAGGGGCTTGTAAGGACTGGCATAAAGCAAAGGAACTTGGTGCACCCTACGCACAAGCCAGAATTGATGTTAATTGCGATAAAACAAGCCTACTGAAAAAAGCTAAAGAATTGTTTAACTGGTAACCCACTGGTAATTACCCGCTGTCAGATTCTGCGACTTCGGACGATTATGCCTGTAGTTTGCGACTACAGTAACCTTTTATATATTTATTCCCAAAGATATCAATATTCAAAAAATCTACTGTAGTCTGGAGAATTCGAACAGCAACATTTTATGTTCAAAAAAACACCCACCGTAGTCTGACGACTTCGAAAAGCAAGATTTCCGCTAAAAATAATCTCTATATCTATTTCTTTTATGCGTCATAATTTAGAGGTTTTGAATAAATTGGGCAATGATTGATACCATTCTTTTTAAGCTCACTATTTTTTTGATATTAGGTTGTATGGCGAATGTAAGTGATAAACCACAAAGCACTATGAATCTTCCGCTTAAACGAAAATTGGACAGCATTATGGTACTGGATCAAAAATATAGAGAGGATCTCGTTTTGCTTATGAGTTCTGGGAATGAAGATTATTTGTCGAAAAAGTACCATGTATCAAAGAATATTTTAAAACAGACACTTTGGAAAAAACAAAACACCATTGACTCTGCCAATATTATTTATATCGCCGCAGTAATTAGAAAATACGGTTATCCTGGCAAATCTCTTGTAGGGTCACCAAGTAACGAAAGTGCTTATTATGTCATTCAACATTCTTCAAAGATTGGGAAATACATAAGAACTATCGAAACAGCTGCTAAAAAAAACGAATTACCGTTTCATTTATTCGCAATGATGGAAGATCGTTTTTTAATGGATACTAATAAAGAACAAATCTATGGCACCCAAGCTACATTTATTACATTAAACGGCGATGCTGTTAAGTATGTAATTTGGCCTATCAAAGACCCTTTACATGTAAATGAGCTTAGAAAAAACGCTGGCTTTGAATTAACGGTAGAACAAAACGCCGAACGCTTAGGGGTTAGCTTTAAAGTTATTGGGCTATCTGAAATTCAAAAAACGAAATAGTGCTTCGAAGTCTCTTCGAACAGCAAAAGTTAAATAACCCTGATTTTAATTAAGGCGAATTCGCCTTAATTAAAAGTGGCGCTGGTTGCAACTCTTTTATTACCATACATTTTTTAAACTACTTCAGCGTATATTTGTCTATTAAATATGCTCATTAAAATATATCCCGAAAATCCGAATCCTAAAGCGATAGAGCAGGTTGTTGAAGTGCTGCGCAAAGGCGGATTGATTATTTATCCTACAGATACCATTTACGGGCTTGGTTGCGATATCACCAACCATAAAGCTATTGAAGCCATTTGTAAAATCAGGAACATTAAACCCGAAAAGGCTAATTTTTCCTTCATCTGCTATGATTTAAGCCACATCTCTGATTATATCAAACCGATAGATAACGCAACGTTCCGTGTGCTTAAAAAGGCGTTGCCCGGCCCGTTTACCTTTATATTTAACGCCAGCCATAAAGTGCCCAAGCTGTTAAGCAGCAACAAAAAAACGGTTGGTATCCGCGTTCCGGACAACGATATTGCCCGCGAAATTGTACGCGTATTGGGCAACCCCATCCTATCCACCTCTATCCGCGACGATGATGATATCGTCGAATATTCTACCGACCCGGAACTGATCCACGAAAAATATGAGAGCCTTGTTGATATCGTAATTGATGGCGGCTACGGCGATAACGTAGCATCAACCGTAGTTGACTGTACCAACGGCGAGTTTGAAGTAATTCGTGAGGGTAAGGGAGATTTGGAGATGTATTTGTAGGCCCCAAGCAAGCTATCCCTGGAACGCTAAGGTCAACCCATATTTTTTAACAAAACAAAAATGTCATTTCGATAGAGTCTGAGGGGGAAAAAGGCAGGCGCGAAAAAGAAATCCTGAACGATTTGCATCACGACCAACTTATCGGAATGCATGGTGTTGAAGATTTCTCCTCACCTCCTGCGCACAAGTCCCTTTCTGGCTCGCTCGAAATGACATTCTAACTTATTAATAGACGAGGTCCAAAAGATGTGGGTGTACGGTAGCTCGAAAAGCGCATTATTTCTTACGGCCTTATTCCCTCAATAAACCCAGGTATCTTCTCCATATAACCTTCCTCGGCCAGCAACTTCACAAACTTACTGCCTACAATAGCGCCGTTTGCGTAAGCACATGCCTGCTTAAAGGTATTATTATCCGAGATACCGAAACCTATGATAGTTGGATTTTTAAGTTCCATTGCTTTAATGCGTTTGTAATAATCTTCGATACTATTGGTTAGCTGCAAGCTGCCGCCAGTGATGGAAGATGACGAAAGCAGGTATATAAAACTGTTGCTCAGTTCGTCAATTTTACGAATGCGATCTTCGGATGTTTGCGGGGTAACCAGGAATATATTGCTCAAGTTGTTATCTGTAAAATAATTGGCGTATTTGGCCTCGTACTCGTACATGGGTAAATCGGGCACTATTACGCCATCTACACCTAATTCAACTGCCTTTTTGCAAAAACGTTCGATACCGTATTGTACTATGGGGTTAAAATAACCCATTAATAAAATAGGGATAGTAACGCGCTTACGTAGTTCGGTCAGTTCTTCAAACAGCACGTTAAGGGTCATGCCATTTTCCAAAGCCTGTTCAGAACTGTGCTGAATTGTTGGTCCATCGGCCACGGGATCCGAGTACGGGAAACCAATTTCAAGAAAATCGGCGCCGGCTTTTTCCAAGGCTTCGGCAATATCAACGGTAGTGTTTAACGCGGGATAGCCCGCGGTAAAGTATATAGATAACAAATTATCCTTTTTGGTAGCGAAAAGCTCGTTTAGGCGGTTCATATTTTAACCCTGTTTAGTAATTATTTTTCAACTCTTAATTTATCCGTAAAGCTCCCTGGCCATAAATTCAATCTGTACCAGGTTAGGCACGTCTTTAAAAAATGAATCAGAGGTCAATTTTGTAAATCCTATTTTAAATGTGTCATTCAGCGGCAGCAGATCTACAGTAAAGCCACCGCTTGCTGTCGGAACGCTGCTATCGTGTCCCTCAAGTAAGCTTCCAACAAATTGAAAACGACCAAGAAACATATGACCGGTTTCTTCTGTCCCAAAATCAGAAACATCACAATTTTTGTTAATATCCACCCCCAGCGCTTCAAATAACTCCCTTATCTCGGCAGGAAAAACCCGATGGCTTATACTATCAAAATATTTGCAGTTTTCGCATCCACAACTTTGCGTTCCCGTTGTTTCAACTTGCTTATATAGCTGTTCGTTTTGTTCTCTATCGGTCTCTATAAGCCAATCGTGATATTTAATTACAGCCACAGCTTAATAGTTGAAGTGCTTAATATAAGTATCCAAATCCTTATCGCCCCGGCCCGAGATACAGATAACAACGTTATCATCGGCTTTGAATGTCATCTTTTCCAGTTGTGCCAGTGCGTGGGCTGTTTCAATGGCCGGGATAATACCTTCCATTTGCGAGCATAATAAGCCTGCCTGTAAGGCCTCATCATCGGTAATGCTGGTATATTGGGCGCGATTTATTTTGTACAGGTGCGCATGCTGCGGACCAATACCCGGGTAATCCAGCCCTGCCGATATTGAGTATGGTTCAATCACCTGCCCATCCTGTGTTTGCATGAGTATAGTACGGCTGCCATGCAGCACACCTTCCTTTCCCAAAAATGTGGTTGCTGCCGAGTGGCCGCTGTTAACACCTTTACCTGCCGCTTCAACGGCAACCAGCTTCACGTCTTCATCATCCAAAAAATGGTAAAACATGCCCATGGCGTTACTGCCGCCACCTACACAAGCCATTACGTATTGAGGTAGCTCGTTACCGGTTTGCTCCAATAACTGTTTTTTAGTCTCCTCGGAAATCACCGACTGGAACCTGGCCACCATATCCGGAAAAGGGTACGGCCCAACCACCGATCCGATGATGTAATGAGTATCAACGGGGTTGCCTATCCAATCGCGCAGGGCCTCATTGGTGGCATCCTTCAATGTTTTACTGCCCGATGTAGCCGGCCTTACCGTAGCACCCAGCATCTTCATACGGGATACATTGGGGGCCTGGCGTTCCATGTCAACCGCGCCCATGTAAACCACGCATTCAATACCCATCAAGGCACAAACAGTAGCTGTGGCAACACCGTGTTGCCCGGCGCCGGTTTCGGCAATAATACGTTTTTTACCTAAGCGCTTAGCCAGCAGAATTTGCCCGATAGCGTTGTTGATCTTGTGCGATCCGGTATGGTTCAGGTCCTCGCGTTTAAAAAATATGTTGGCCCCATACTTTTCCGAATATCTTTTAGCATGATATAGCGGCGAAGGCCTGCCCACATAGTTTTTCAGCAAGTCGTCAAATTCGGCTTTAAAACCGGGATCATTAATAATGTCGATATATTGAAGTCGTAACTCCTCAACATTTGGATAAAGCATTTCGGGGATATAGGCGCCGCCAAAATCGCCATAATAACCTTGCTCGTTAACTCCGTATTTCATTTGTAATAGTTTGCTTGTTGATGATATCAAATGCTTGTTTTAGTTTGCCGGTATCTTTAACACCCGGCGCCGTTTCAAAACGGCTATTTAAATCTACCCCGTAAAATTGCGGGTGGTTAATCTTTTTAATTTCTTCCAGGTTATCAAGGCTGATGCCGCCCGACAAAAAGAAGGGGACATCCAGTTTATAATTTTCCAGCATCCCCCAGTCAAAAGTTTTACCCGAGCCCCCATAGGCGGCAGTTTTTGTATCGAACAGGAAATAGTCTACTTTGTTTACGTAATTATCCAGCTGGCTAAAGTCGAAATTCTCATCCAATCCAAATGCTTTAAACACGGTAACCCTGTCCCGAAAACTGTGACTAAATTCCGGCGATTCGTTGCCATGTAGTTGTATTACATCAAAATTGTAGGCGTGTATTAAAGAGTTGATTATTTGTGCGCTTTCATTCACAAAAATTGCTGTTTTTTTGATGTTTATTTGTAGTTTTTTGAAAGTTTCTGCAGATAATTGACCAATATATCGCGGTGAAAGCCCGTAGCAAATAAAGCCCAGGTAATCGGGGTTTAAAGCGGCAACCGCTTCAATATTTTCTGGATCTTTTAAACCACAAACTTTTATTTTCATGTTTAGTTTTGCAATAGCAGGTTAAAACTATTCAGCGCTTTTTTGCTTAGCAGGGCTTCCTCGGCCTCGTAAAAGCAATCGGCAAAAGTTTTTTCGGGGTTAATAGTCCTGATAGCCAGTGCCGCGTTGGATAGCACCACATTGTTTTGCGCGTTGGTACCATCACCATTAAGCACGCTGCTAAATATTGCTGCAGAGGCACTTACGGTATCGCCACCGGCAATTTCTGATGGATCAAGCTTTTCAAAACCCAGTGCTTCAACGCTATTTATCTTTTCTCCCTCGGCCGAGAAGGTTTTGAAATCGCAGGTAAGGGAAACCTCATCATAACCCTCCAAAGCATTCACTATGGTATATTTAGTGGCCGATTTTTGGTAAAGATAAGCATATACCCTTGCCAACTCCAGGTTAAAAACACCAACCAGCTGGTTTTCAGGCTTCGCCGGGTTAACCAGCGGACCAAGCATGTTAAAAAAAGTTTTCACCCCCAGTTCCCTGCGGATAGGCGCTACCGTTTTCATGGCCGGGTGAAACAGTGGTGCATGTAAAAAGCAGATGTTGGCTTTGTCAATTCCGCGTTTTAGTTTGTCGGCATCGTTGGTAAACTGGTACCCCAAATACTCCATCACGTTTGACGAGCCGCAACCCGATGATACACCATAGTTACCGTGTTTGGCTACCTTATAACCCGCTCCCGCTACTACAAAAGATGCAAGAGTAGATATATTAAAGGTATCCTTACCATCGCCACCGGTTCCGCACAAATCTATCAGTTCGCCGGTTTGCAAATCAATGGGCAGGCAAAGCTCCAGCATGGCATCGCGAAAGCCTTCCAGTTCATCAACGGTAATACTGCGCATACAATAAGCCGTCATAAACGCAGCCATTTGCGAGTTGTTATACTTACCCTGAGCTATGTTTATCAAAATCCCTTTTGATTGCTCCCGGCTAAAGGTTTTGTGTTCGAATAGATGATTAAGTATCTGTTTCATGCCCCCTGGCCCCCTAAAGGGGGTACTTTTTAATTGTTAACTCAACTCCCCCCGACTTTTTCCCTCCCCCTTCAGGGGGCCGGGGGCTAATAAAAAAAGGGTTACCGTATGGCAACCCTTCCTTTGAATATATTTTTTTAAACAAACACGGAATTGCCTTACGATATCTCGTTAAGCCACCACCAATTGTTGTTTAATGCGTTCATTTTCATTTATGCCACAAATATGGAAATAGTTTTTATAAAAACAAACAGATAAATTTGAATTATTGAATTATTGAATTATTGAATTATTGAATTATTGAATTACTGAATTATTGAATTATTGAATAAAAAATTAAATGAATATTTGTAATGAACTATCAGCAACCAATATATTGTTTTACGGAATTATGAAAATAGCACCTTTGCAGCTCAAATCAATAATTCAATAACTCAGTAATTCAATAATTAAACATGGCTATACATCAAGAAAAAATAAACCCCGAAGATGACCTTGGCTTTGGCACACAGCCTGTGGTAAAAAGCCAGCCGGTTATTAATAAAGATGGATCTATCAACGTAAGGCGTACCGGCTTGCCGCGTTTTTCTACAGCCAACAATTATCACTCGCTTATTACCATGAGCTGGCGCAAGTTTTGGGTTATTGTTTTTAGCGGGTATTTTACGGCCAACATCATATTTGCATGCATCTACATTTCATTGGGTCCTGACGTGCTTGATGGCCGCAGTGGCAATACTGTATTCGACCGTTTTATGGATGCGTTCTTTTTTTCGGCCCAAACTATTTCGACCGTGGGTTATGGACACATCAGTCCGAAGGGAATGGCCGCAAACAGTGTGGCCGCTTTAGAATCGATGATGGGCTTATTGGCCTTTGCCTTAGCTACTGGCTTATTATACGGGCGGTTTTCCAGGCCGTCGGCTAAAATATTGTATAGCGATAATGTGTTGGTTGCTCCTTACCGTGATAAGGGCTGGGGGCTCATGTTCAGGCTGGCCAATTTAAGGCGTAACATATTGATAGACCTCGAGATTGAGGTGGTATTTGGCTATAACGAAGAAGTGAACGGCAAGGTGATCCGCAAGTTTTTTCAACTGGAACTGGAACGAAAGTTTGTGAGCATTTTGACAGTAAACTGGACGGTGGTGCATCCACTTGATGAAAACAGCCCATTAAAAGACATGACCCAGGAGGAACTGGAAGCTAAACAGGCCAGTTTATCCGTCATCCTTAAAACCTTTGATGATACCTTTTCACAAACTGTACATTCCCGAACATCCTATATCTATTCGGACGTGGTTTGGGGCGCCAAATTTGTACCTGTATTTCATCGTGATGAAGACGGACAGGCTATTTTGGATATGAGTAAGATAAGTGAATATCAATTGGTTCATTAGTTCACCATTTGTTCATTAGTTCATTGGTCTTATCGCTTTGTTGTCTGAACCGGAATTTTCAGAATTCGCTGGATTAACAGAATTTGAAAAGCAAAATTCAATAAATTCTTTAATTCGATGAATTCCGGTTCAGAAAAATGAACCAATGAACTACTTAAGCAGCGGATTCTTCTCCCTGGCAAATACATTATAAACCATCTTATCTAAAAAGGCTGGCAGTAGCTTACTAAGCAATACTGTAAGTTTGCCCTGCAGGGTTAAAACCAGGGTGCGCGAGCGATTTTCAATGCCATTTACAATTACCCTGGCTACCTGGTCGGCTGTCATCATTTTATCTTCTTCCAGGGTGCTTTCGCGCTGTTCTACTCCTTCTTTATTAAGCGCGGTATTGCGGATGTTTGATGCGGTAAAGCCGGGACAAGCGGTTAATACATGTACACCGGTTTTCAGGTTTTCGACCCGCAAGGCATCCAAAAAACCATTCATGGCAAACTTTGAAGCAGAATATCCCGCGCGGCCGGGCAAGCCTTTATAGCCCGCTATGGATGATACGCCTACTATGCTGCCTTTGGTTTTGGTAATTTCGGGCAGTGCGTATTTGGTACAATACACCGCGCCCCAAAAGTTAACATCCATTAATGATTTAAGTACCTTTAAATCAACATCTTTAAACAACGCCCGCATAGATATGCCTGCATTATTTATCAACACATCGATTTTACCAAAGGTGATGAGGGTTTGTTTAATTAATTGAGCACAATCATCCTCGATAGTTACATCGCATTGTACAGCCAGGGCTTTGGTTTGGTAGCGCCTTTCAATATCCTGGGTTATTACGCAAAGGGTTACATACTGTCGGGCTGCCAAAACCACGGTTGCGCCGCGTTTGGCACATTCGATAGCTAACGATTTTCCGATGCCGGATGACGCCCCGGTAATTACTATAACTTTATCATTTAACTTCATAAGTTGAAGGGAATAGCTGCGGCAAACCCTCCACTTTAATTTCGGGCACCTTAAATAAATATTTGGCGGCGAAGATAATCATCGCACCATAAAATTCCTTAAGATAATCCCAGCTAAATTTCACATTATTACGGCTATTGAAGTTGATGATATACGTTTTGGGAAAGTAATAATTTTTAAACCCGGCAAGCCTGATACGGTAACTGAGGTCGATATCATATCCATAGGTATGAAAACGCTCATCAAACAGCCCGGCTTTATCAATAGCTTCTTTACGCATCAGCATAAAAGCGCCGTTAAGCACATCGGTTTCTGAAGTTTGAAACTCCTCCACCCAATCTTTACGCTGTACATCGGTAAGGCGCGATTTTGAAAAATATTTGGCCAGACCTGTCAGTTTAAAAAACACGGCCCAGGGTTCGGTAAACCCATGTTTTGATTCGGCAAGGAAACGGCCGTCAGGCGTTATCATCCGTACACCCATCCCTCCGGCATCCAAATGCATATCCATAAATTCCAGCGCCTTCTCAAAAGTCTTTTTGCCTGTAATTGTATCCGCACTGACTACTAAAACATACTCTCCGGTAGTCTCTTTAATTCCTTGGTTATAAGCTATCGCCAGCCCCTGGTTGCTGGTGTTGGCAATTACTTTAACATCAGGAAACTCACCGCTTAGCATCTCTACAGATTTGTCTGCCGAGGCATTATCCACCACAAAAACCTCGTAATTAATGCCCACAGCGGCCCTTATTACCGAATTAAGCGCTATCCTGAGCATATCACAGGTATTGTAATTTACAATGATGACAGAGAGTTTCATACCTTACTTTGACAATGAATTTTCATACGGAACACGTGTAGCGATAGACCGCCCGAGGGTGATCTCATCTACGTACTCCAATTCACCTCCAAAGGCTATGCCACGGGCTATGGTTGATATGGTAATGTGGAAAGATTTTATGCGCTTGTTTAAATAAAACAAAGTGGTATCGCCCTCCATGGTGGCGCTAAGGGCAAAAATGATCTCTTTGGCTTCGTTTTCCTTCAGGCGTTCAACCAGGGTATCAACCTGCAAATCCGATGGCCCTACCCCATCCATTGGCGATATTAAGCCACCTAATACGTGATATACGCCATTGTATTGGTTGGTATTTTCAATAGCCATTACGTCGCGGGTATCCTCAACCACGCAAATAAGGCTGCGGTCGCGTTTGTGCGACGAGCAAATCTCGCACACGGCATGATCGGATATGTTGTGACAAACCGAGCAAAACATAATCTCGTTACGCAGCTTGCTCACGGTGGTGCTAAATCGTTCAACATCCTGTTTATCCTGGTTTAGCAAATGCAGCACCAACCTGAGCGCGGTTTTTTGACCCACCCCAGGTAATTTGGCAAATTCTGCTACAGCATTTTCCAGTAATTTGGACGAAAAATTCATAGTGCGAAGTTAAGGAATAAGTCGGGAAGTTGGGAAAGTCGGAAAGTCCGAAAGTCGGGAAATCGGGAAGATTAAAGTTTGTATTTTGATAATTTCTTCTGCTTTATGCAATTTACTTTCCGACTTCAGGGCCTTTTTCCCACTTTCGGACTTCCCGTCTTCCGGACTTTCGGACTAAAGTTTGTGAATAGTTAATTTGTTCTGTACTTTGCAACTCACTTTCGGACTTTACGGATCTTTCCGGCTTTCGGATCTACTTCCGGACTTTCGGACTAACCGACTTTCCGGACTAACAAAACATCTATGTCGCCAGGAGTACTATTATCATTTATCATCGGTTATTTTTTAGTGTTGCTGGTTATTTCCTGGCTTACATCCCGCAAAGCATCAGATAATGATACCTTTTTTGTGGCCAACCGCAACTCTAAATGGTATTTGGTTGCCTTCGGGATGATTGGCACCGCCCTTAGCGGGGTTACTTTTATTTCGGTACCGGGCAAAGTTGGCGCTCCCTCCGGCGATCAGTTTTCTTACTTTCAATTTGTGCTGGGCAACGCGGCCGGCTTTCTCATCATCGCAACCGTATTGCTACCGCTTTATTACCGGTTAAAACTCACCTCAATATACAGTTATATTGAAGGGGCTTTGGGCACCTGGAGCTATAAAACTGCCGCCGGGATATTCCTCATCAGCAGGGTTATCGGCTCATCCTTCAGGTTGTACCTGGTGGTTATTGTTTTACAGAAATTTATTTTTGATAGTTACCATATTCCTTTTGCAGTTACGGTGCTCATTTGTTTAGTGCTTATCTGGTCGTACACATTTAAAGGGGGATTAAAAACTATTATCATTACCGATAGCCTGCAAACTTTTTTCCTCGTGTTATCGGTATTTCTATCGATATACTTCATTTGCAGCAGCCTGCACCTGAATATTTTTGAGGCTGCCGATGCTATTAAAAACAGCAGTTATGCCAAAATATTTTTCTTTAACGATTTCCTGAGCAGCAAATTCCATTTTACAAAAGCCTTTTTAGGTGGCATATTCATAACCATCGGTATGGTGGGGCTTGACCAGGACCTGATGCAAAAAAACCTGAGCTTAAAAAACATTAAAGAGGCCCAGAAAAACATGTTCAGCTTTACAGGGGTATTTGTAATTATCAATATATTCTTTTTAAGCGTAGGCGCTTTGCTTTGGATGTACGCCAGCAAATACGGCATCCATGTGAATAAAACCGACTACCTGTACCCTACCATCGCCCTGCAACATTTGGGTATTATACCGGCTATGGTTTTCATGCTGGGGCTTACAGCGGCAACCTTTGCTACCACCGATTCGGCACTTACCGCGCTTACTACCTCTTTTTGCGTAGATTTTTTAGGATTTAACAAAAGCACCGATCTTAACAGCAAAAAAAAGGTAGGCACACGCCATATGGTGCATATTGCCTTTTCGGGGCTGATGTTTTTAACCATTGTGATATTTAACGCTATTAACAACGATGCGGTGGTGAGCGCCATATTTACTGTTGCATCGTACACGTACGGGCCGTTACTGGGGCTTTACTCCTTTGGTTTATTTGTAAGTAACAGGCAGGTGAGGGATAAGCTGGTACCCTTTATTTGTGTGGCATCGCCTGCTATATGCTACTTTTTAAATGCCGAATCAAAATCGCTTTTGGGCGGATATGTTTTTAGCAATGAGCTCATCATTGTTAACGGATTAATTACCTTTGTCGGCTTGTTGCTGAGTTCGAGTCCGAAAGACAGGAAGACTGGAAGTCCGAAAGTTGTGGCAGGGTAAAAGAGAATCAACAACAAAACATAATTAACAACTTTAATGTACTAATAACACATCCAGAATTTCGCACTTTCCCGACTTTCGGACTAAACAATAACTACTTCCGGACTTCCCGACTTTCGGACTTCCGGACTAATAAAAAACAAAGGATATGACCGGAGACGATAAAATAAGACAAGCATTTGAAAACAAAAACTGGCAGGAAATAAAGGTTACAGACTCCTGGCAGATATTTAAAATAATGGCCGAATTTGTTGACGGCTTTGAAAAACTGGCCAAAATTGGCCCATGTGTATCCATATTCGGATCGGCACGTACCCACAATGATAACAAGTATTACCAATTGGCCGAAGAAGCTGCCCGCCTGCTTACCGAGCATGGTTATGGCGTAATATCGGGCGGCGGACCAGGTATCATGGAGGCAGCCAACAAAGGCGCTTACGAAGCAGGTGGCAAATCGGTAGGTTTAAATATCGAACTGCCGTTTGAGCAGTTCCACAATAAATATATCGACAGGGATAAGATCATGGAGTTTGATTACTTTTTTATCCGCAAGGTAATGTTTATGAAATACTCGCAAGGCTTCATCATTTTGCCGGGTGGCTTTGGTACCATGGATGAGTCCTTTGAGGCCATGACGTTAATCCAAACCGGTAAAATTGCGCGCTTCCCTATTATTTTTGTGGGTGTTGATTACTGGAAAGGCTTGTTTAGCTGGATAGAAGAAAAAATGTTAGCCGATCAGCACAACATCAACCCCGATGACCTGATGCTTTACCGCGTAGTTGATACCGCCGAAGAAGCAGTTGACCATATTACCCGTTTCTACAACAAATATGTGTTGAAGCCGAATTTTTAAAGATGTTTTATTCGCAAAAAAAATGCCGCCTTGGTTCAGTGCGGCATTTTTTTTTCAGTTACCCTCGCCGTCATTGCGACGTAGTTCAGAATATTTGTTTAACCATATCCGTTGAACGTCATAACGTTTTCTTTCAGATTTTACCCGATGATTATTCTATGGAAAGGAATTATTTCATGCTCTCCTTAGGAGCTACACCTGCAGCAGCGGCAGGCTCCTTAGCCATATCAATCATGGCGGTAACTTCATCAACCAATCCGTCGGCCGAGCCATCAAAGCCTACAACTTTAAAGCGGATATTACCGTTTTTGTCGATGATAAACTTGGTAGGGATACCATCAACACCAAATTGCGTTACCACCTTTGATTGGCGACCGTCGGCACCTTTTTCGTCCATCAGCACATAAAAACTGTACTTTTTATCGGCGATAAACTTCTTTACACCGTCGGCATAGTTATCGCCGTTTTCCCAGGTATCAACAAATAAAAATTTCACATCTGCATCGTCCTTAAAATTGTTTACAGCAGTTTGCATACCAGGGAACGATGCTTTACAAGGGCCGCACCAGGTTGCCCAAAAATCAACAATAACCACTTTGCCTTTCAGGCTGGCCAGTGATACGGTGTTGCCTTCAAAATCTTTTAAAGCAAAGGGCAATGCGGGTTGGTTAATCATTTGCTTGGCCAGTTCAGCGCGTTTTTTATTCCTGGCAAAATTGATGAGGGAAGCAAGATATTCATCGTACCCTGCCTGGCTGCCTTTCAACTTCATATAATCGGTTTTCAACTCATTTTTTAAAACATCTGATCCTTTGCCGGCTTTTAAAGCGCCTTCAATTACTTGTTGCGATTCGGCATATTTACCAAGGGCATTCAGTATCAACACGTAATGTTCGTTTATTTCAGGATCGTTGTAGGTATTGGTTGCGTACACAGCTTTTTGATATTTTAAAGCCTCATCATACTTCTTTTCTTTATATAAAATAAAAGCATAGGTATCGGCATACATATCATAAGATTCCTGGCTACGTTTAGCCACTGTTTTTGCCGAGGTATAAGCCCCAGAAACCGGGTTTTTAGCACTTTCGGCCATGATATCCAATGATTGCCTGGATAAGTTATCCGCTTCTTCCAGTTTGTTACCGGCCTTGGCCCACTCGTAGGCCGTATTATTAAACTCTGCTGCTAAAACAGTTTTGTTTTTTACCAGGGCGGCATATTTCTTAAAGGCCACCATATCACCTTTTTTGAGATAACCAGAAGCCAACTGGGTCCTGACGTAATCAAGCGCCTGAATTTTATCTTCTGGCTTGGGTGGATATTTGGCGATATAGGCATTGTAAGCCGAATCCTTTTTCTCAAGGTCGGCTATTTTGTAAACCTCTACAGCGGCATCATTTTTTGCCGTTGTACCTTCGGGGAATCGTTTTTTGATCACCGCCACCATCGAATCGGCTGATGCCGACTGCTTTGTCCAGTTGAGTATGTTTGTTGCCAGCACCAGGTCTTTCTCGTCATTGCTTTTCTCCAGCGTTTTTATTTTAGCGTTTACCAAAGCGACAGTTTGCGAGTCTTTTTTCTTAGCCAGTATAGAATAGTATTGGATATTAAAAAGACGCTCGCCTTTAGGATACACCTCATCTTCTTTTTTAAACAATTCAAGGGCCTTGTCGTTATCGGCTTTTATACCGCCAAATCGTACGCCAACGCCGCTGCTTAAAACAAACGCCTCCGCTTCATAAGCACCTTGTATAGGCTTCCCGTTTTGATAAACAAAAAACAGGTACCCTTTATCGGCATTATTATCAATGGCCTCGCCGCTGTACAGCTTTACAAAAAAGGCTTTTGCAGGTGCGGGCACAGTAAAATCGCCGGTTAACAAAGCGCCGCTGGCTTTTAGGGTTACATCGGCAACGGGGTTATCTTTGCCATCAATAAAATAAACTTCGGCTACGATATCCTTCTTCCCGTCAACGGCGGTCCCGGCAGGGTTATAGGTTAATTTTATTTTTTCGGCGGCAGCCGGAAACTGAGCCGACAAAGTAAGATGATTGTTTTGCGCATAAATGTTTTGCAGCGCCAGCATAGCAGGCAAAACCAGCAGCAGTTTGCGATATTTCATAGGTAAATTATTTTACCCCTAAAATAATACTATTATTTACCAAAAAAGAAAGCGGTTAACATTTATTAACTATAAATAACATTCATTATAGTACCAAATTACGCTTATGGTATTTGCTACAAATAACTCAGCCACCATTTTTCTTTATGCGCCTGTTTATAGGCATCGTACCGCTTACACAACGGGTACAAGCCTATAACAATAACTATCCAAACCAGGTAAGCAACCGGCAGCGAAAACCCGTAGCCTTTAAGCGATGTAGTAAACCAAATAGGCTGATCAAGTACCCAGATTTTCCAGTTCTGACCAGGCGTAACGGCGGATGCAACAAGGGCTATGAGGTGAATAATGTAGATATGGATAATATAGTAAAACATGGGTACCCTGCCGTACACAGATACTACCCTGACAACAGCATTCTGCAGCTTTTCTGTAAAGGCCAGGAACAGCAAAGCCGAGCCCACTGTCAATAAAATATACAGCAACGAAGGCGGGTATTTATTTACTTTGATAAACGACAGGAAGGTAAAAAATGCATCCTTCTGCACGGTCCATTTAACAGGATCGCCGTATACGTTAAGATACCTGATTACTACAAATAATACCAGGGAAGCAGCGCCAATGATAAATAAAGTTTTCCTGCGTTTTTCCACGCCGTGCTCCGGGGTAAACAATTGCCCCAGGCAATAACCCAATGGCATAATTGCCACCAGCGGAACTATAGGATAACCTACTAAAAGTATTTCATGCCCCCAGAAAAACGGACGCTGGTCATGAAGGAAGGCCCAGCCAAAACCGGCTATATTATTACCGGCCACGTGCACGCCATCCAATAAATTATGCCCGAATATAACTACGAGGCTAAGAACAAGAATAGCGGTTTTAGGCAGATGGATTAATGCGGCAAGTACAATCATACTTATCCCCAGGGCCCATATGGTAATAAACAGCAACATCGGGAAAGCGATATTAAAGTTCCAGCCGAAGTTAACTACCACCAACTCCAGGAATACCAGCCAAAGGCCACGTTTTACCAGGAAAACAGACAGCTCATTTTTGGTTTTCTTGCGACTCATTAAAAATGCCGAGGTGCCTGCCAGTAGCATGAAAATGGGCGCGCAAAAATGGGTTATCCAACGGGTAAAAAACAATATGCCAAATGTTTTATCCAAGTCAAGCGGATCAAATAAAAACGAGCCTTTATACAGGTAATCGCGCACATGGTCAAGCGCCATAATAATCATGATGGTGCCACGAAGAAAATCAATCGACGTTATCCTGTTTTTAATTGTAGTTGTCATTTCAATTGTTAAGTGTTCAGGCCGATCTGTTGGGTTATCGGGCTTTAGGTTTCCAGTAATGGATATTTAAGCTGCAAATTGCCTATTTTTTTTAAATTTTCGGAATAAAAAACAATGAGGCGACGATTTTAGACATTCAAATGATTTTTAAAGTTAATATCCGCCGATAACATTTTATGATTATTTTGCGGTTTATGGATAAACCTGTCAAACTTAAGCCACAGGCCGCATTGGGCTTTATTTTTGTTACCATGCTGATAGATGTTATCGGCTTTGGTATCATTATACCCGTAATGCCTAAACTGATAGAGAAATTAATACACGGCACCGTTAGCCAGGCGTCTTTATATTCCGGGCTTATGCTGCTGGCCTATTCGGTAATGCAATTCCTGTTTTCGCCGGTGATTGGCAACCTGAGCGATAAATATGGCCGCCGGCCGGTATTGTTATCATCCCTGTTGGGATTCGGCATCGATTATCTTTTTCTTGCGTTTGCACCATCAATAGGCTGGCTGTTTGTGGGCCGTACCATAGCTGGTATAACGGGCGCAAGTTTTACAACCGCCTCTGCCTATATCGCAGATATCAGCACCCCCGAAAAACGCGCACAAAACTTTGGGATGATAGGGGTTGCTTTTGGCATCGGCTTTATTATTGGCCCGGTACTGGGCGGTATTTTAGGAAAATGGAATGTTCATTATCCATTTTTTGCGGCAGCCGGCTTAGCTTTATTAAATGCGGCTTATGGCTTCTTTATCTTACCAGAATCGCTATCGTTAGACCACCGCCGTCCCTTTGATTGGAAACGCGCCAATCCGTTGGGATCGCTATTACAGCTAAAAAAATACCCATCGGTAATAGGTCTCGCCGCCTCGCTGTTCCTGGTGTATTTTGCGGCACAATCTGTACAAAGCGTGTGGACATTTTATACCATCCTGAAATTTAACTGGAGCGAAGATATAGTAGGCTATTCATTAGGTTTTATTGGCTTGATGATAGCTATGGTTCAGGGCGGTTTAATACGGGTAACATTACCCAAGCTGGGTTTGGAGCGCAGTATATGGATGGGCCTTTTGCTGTACAGCACAGGGCTGATATTATTTGCAATTGCCACCCATACCTGGATGATGTTTGTATTTATGATACCATACGCACTGGGCGGTATTGCCGGGCCTGCCTTACAAGGCTTAATGAGCAACCAGGTGCCAGCCAATGAGCAGGGCGAACTGCAAGGCGGCCTAACCAGCCTCATGAGCTTAAGCTCGATATTTGGCCCATGGATAATGACCACCTTGTTTTACTATTTTACCAACTTTAAAAATCACCTGTATTTACCGGGGGCTCCGTTTATTTTGGGCGCTATACTAATGCTATTGGCCGCCCTGCTGGCTATCAGGAGTTTTAAAAAGAAGTAAAAATAAACTGACGATATCATTTTGCGGCCTCAAATTTCAACTCGCTATTGTAAGTGTCCCTTATTATTGCTAAATTAAAGCTTGACACGCCTTAAAAGGCAAACAATAACATTATTAGTAAACAACAATGGCTTATATTATGGTAGATATAGAAAGTGACGGCCCAATTCCGGGCGACTTTTCTATGATCTCTTTCGGCGCTGTACTTGTACAGGATGGCCTCGACAAAACTTTTTACGGACAATTAAAACCGATATCTGAAAATTATATTCCCGAAGCGCTGGCTGTTTCGGGTCATACGCGCGAAGAAGTTTTATCATTTAATGACCCGGCCACGGTTATGGCTAATTTTGCAACCTGGATAAAAACTTTTTGTAAAGATCAACCTATTTTCATCAGCGACAATAACGGGTTCGATTGGATGTTCATCTGCTGGTATTTCCATCACTTTACGGGTAAAAATCCATTTGGATTCAGTTCGCAAAACCTGGGCAGCCTGTATAAAGGTATGGTAAAAGATATGTTTAAAAACTTTAAACACCTGCGCAAAACGGCCCACACCCATCACCCGGTTGACGATGCCAAAGGAAACGCCGAAGCATTACTCACCCTAAAACGCGAACACGAATTAAAGATTAAATTATAGATAACATAATAGGATAGGTTATATATTCGCCAAAATTGATATCTTCAAAACTTTTACAGCGAATAAACCTTTATCAAATTAATGACTAAAAAACCTCAGAAGAAGCAGTCGGCAGCGCTCGGCTTTATATTTGTTACGCTGTTTATTGATGTGCTTGGTTTAGCGGTTACTATCCCGGTAATGCCCAAACTGCTCGAAAACCTGGGCCATGTTGATGTAAGTACCGCCGCGCAGTATAGTGGTTACTTAACTTTTACCTATGCCTCTATGCAATTCCTTTTCTCGTCGGTTGTAGGTAACCTGAGCGACAGGTATGGCCGGCGTCCCATCCTGCTTAGTTCATTACTTGGTTTTGGGATAGATTATATTTTCATGGCCTTTGCCCCTACCATAGCCTGGCTTTTTGTTGGCCGCGTAATAGCTGGCATCACCGGCGCCAGCACCAGTACAGCCACGGCCTACATTGCCGATGTGAGTACCGGCAAAAACCGGGCGGCAAATTTTGGATTGGTAGGCGCAGCATCGGGTGTGGGGTTTATTGTAGGGCTGGCTATGGGTAGTTTCCTGGGCGAGATCAGCGTGAGGTTGCCATTTATGGCCGCCGCCGCCTTTGCACTGGTTAATGCAGCGTACGGCTATTTTGTACTCCCCGAATCATTAGCGCCTGAAAACCGCCGTAAATTTGAATGGAGAAAATCAAACCCCATAAGTTCATTACGCAGCCTTAACCGCTACCCTGCCCTGGCCGGCCTGGTTGGTGCCTTTGCCCTGGTTTATGTAGCCCAAAAGGCCGTGGAATATGTTTTAGCTTTCTTCTTGATTGAGAAATTTCAATGGACTCAGATTAGCATCGGGTACCTTGGGGTATTTATTGGCGTTGTGCTGGTTGCCATACAGGGCGGCCTTATCAGGTATACCATCCCTAAGTTTGGGCAGGAAAAAAATATTGTAGCAGGCCTGTTGTTTTACGCGCTTGGCCTGGTGCTAATTGCCTTTGCCAGCCACGGTTGGATGGTATATGTTTACATGGTACCTTACTGCCTGGGCGGAATTTCGGGTCCGGCCTTACAAGGGTTAATTACCGGGACAGTATCTGCAAAAGAACAGGGCGAGCTGCAAGGCTCGTTAACCAGTTTAACCAGCGTAGCTGTTATCATAGGCCCGCTGCTGATGAGTTCGGTTTTTCACTTGTTCACCCATAAAGATACCACGGCTTATTTCCCGGGCGCACCTTATATATTGGGTGCTGTATTAATGCTCACCAGTGCTTTCCTGGCTGTAAAGAGTTTTAAAAAGGTACCCGTTCCTAAAAAGGTAAAAGCAGTTTAGTGTTAAGCCAAGAGTACTTGGTCGTACGCTCTAACAGGGCAAAAGCACCTAAATTGGGTTAACATAACTTAACACATTTCGGGCAATATTTTTGTAAATACCTAACAATCAATTATTTAATATTTATACATGGTTAACACTAAACTGAGGTGTTATGCGATTTAGGCGCATACCAATATTTGTTCCAGGTGTTGGTCATAAGAAATATTTAGATGGGTTTGCCCCGTAAGTTCAAAGTTTGAATTTGTCATTCTTTGACTAAACACTCCGGCTTTCGGCTAAAGTCTACTCTGCATTTCAGGATAGACACAACATTAATGATCTAAGCCGCTTACACCGCCCGATATTACAAACTTCATCATATCGGCAGCGCTTTTATCAATGGGTTTTACTTTACCGGCATCTATAATAATAACCTGGCCGGCAAACGAGTATGAGTAAGGGAAATATACGGCAACTTCGCCGGGCAGTCCTAAAACAGCAAGATCTTTTTGAACGAGAAACCCAATTTTTTTCAGCCCAAACTCATTTACCTCTACCAAAACCGGTTCGTTAAACTTTTTTTCCTCACCCACAAAGGCCTCGGTAAGGTCTTTTATAGATGAATACAAGAACGCGAAGATGGGTAAACGGTTAAACCAGCGCTTAAACCAGCGTTTTATCGGGTCGGTTATTACATTGGTAACTAAAATGCCGGCAATCATGATCACCACAATCACATTCAGTATCCCAAGGCCCGGGATGTAAAGGTGCTTGCCCGTTTTATCAACCAACAGGTCACTCAAATTCAACGCCTTATCAATTGTTGATACGCCCCAGTACATCAAAAAAATTGCTGCGCCAATAGGTACTACTACCAACAGCCCTTTTGCAAAATACCTGATTAAAACCCGTACAAAATTGTTCATAAGCCCCTGAAATTTCCTGCTTGTAAAAATACACCCTTTTAAATTGGCAAAAAAATAAAATAACGGGTACGTTCAAGCGCTTCTGCCCCCGGGATATGTTATTGTAGTCAAAGTGTGTAAGTTTACGTGCACAGGTCGGCAAATGAATTCTTGTTCATTTAAAAAAGCATCACTGGTACTTTACACGTACCTCTTCCCGTTGAATTGACAAAACCTTGCTAAAAAACTTTAGAGATTTTAACTCCAAATATAAAATTTCCGCATACATTGGTAACATCTAAACCTTTGAACCGGTAACCAGAAAAACAGTAATTTAAAAATTTCTCCTCTTGGCGTTCTGTGATGTGAAATTGTGTTACACGTTGGGCAATGAATATCTTTTTTATCGTGATTGTTGATGTTTGACATAATAAAGTCGATTAACATGGGTAGGTATGTAAGTTACCCATTAATAATTGCTAAACCGGTTTATTACAGCCAACTTCTATTAAAATGCCTTTCAGATGTCTAATGTTGAATCCTCACGGCTCCTAAAGTTCCAAGCTGCCCGGCGGGTCGAATAGCAAAATTGTTATAGTTTAACATCTAAAAAACTACTCGTAAAAATACACCCTTTTTACCCGCTGCGAAACATTAGTTAACATTTCATACGGGATGGTGCCTATCTGGGCTGCAAGCTCCTCAATCCGCTGGTGCTGTTCGTCAAATATAACTACCTCATCGCCCTCGTGTACATCAAGGCCACTTACATCCAGCATACACATATCCATGGTAATGTTACCCACCGTTGGCACTAGGGTTCCTTTTACCAGCATTTTACCTACGCCATTGCCAAATGCCCGCAAATAGCCATCGGCATAACCAATACGCACGGTGGCAATTTTACCGTCTTTAGCCAGCTTACCGCTGCGGCTGTAGCTGATGGTATCTCCTGCTTTTATTTTTTTTACCTGTGCCACGCTTGTTTTTAAGCTGGCAATGGGCTGTAACGCCCTGTTTGATGCAGGCACGGCCGAATCGATGCCATATAAGCCGATGCCCAGCCGAACCATATCGTACTGTGCCGATGGCCACCGGATGATGCCGGCGGTATTGCACAGGTGTTTAATAACAGAATAACCCAATGAGCGTTCAATCTCCTTAAATGCTTTTTCAAAACGTTTTATTTGTGTTTTGGTAAACTCATCATGTTTACTGGCCTCGCTTGCTGCCAGGTGCGAAAAAACAGATTGTACACGCACATACCTGTTGGCTTCCAACATATCGCAAAGCGTATCAATTTCGTGATTTTCGAAACCCAGCCTATGCATCCCTGTGTCTATTTTGATGTTTACAGGATAGCTTGATATGTTGCGCCCCTTTGCATAGCTCACAAAATCATCCAGCAAACCAAAGCTATAAATCACTGGCTCCAGTTTGTACTCCGTCAGCTTATCAAATGCCGAAGCTTCTGGGTTCAATACCATGATAGGCAGATTGATGCCGGCCTGCCTTAATGCAGCGCCTTCGTCAATATAGGCAACTGCCAGGTAATCTACCTTATTGTATTGCAGCATATTGGCTACCTCAAAGGTGCCGCTGCCATAGCTAAAGGCTTTTACCATCGCCATCACTTTTACACCTGGTTTCAGTTTAGATTTATAAAAATCAAGATTACTCAACAAGGTATTCAGATTAATCTCTAAAATGGTTTCATGCGCTTTCTGAGCCAATGCACGGCTTATCCGTTCAAATTCAAAACTACGCGAGCCTTTGATCAGGATAGTTTCATCTTTAAAATCAAGCTGCTTCAGATGTTGTAGCATTGCTGCAGTATCATTAAAAAAATGATGTTCCTCTACATTAAAGTAATCCCGATGGCTTACCAAAGCTTCGCCAACGCCGATGAATTTATCTACCTTTTTACCAGCTACCAAATCGGCAACCTGCTGATAAAGCACATCCTGCGGCAGCCCCGACTGGTAGATATCTGACAGGATGAGTGTTTTTTTCTGATGTTGATTTTGCTGTCCTAAAAAATTAAGCGCAATTTCCAATGATTGCAGATCGGAGTTATACGAGTCATCAATCACCGAACAATTGTTTATGCCATTTTTTAATTCAAGGCGCATGCTTACCGGCACCAGCCGTTCAATACGTTTATCAGCCTCAACAGCACTATACCCAAGGCCCAGCATAGTTGCCCAGCAAACAATAGCATTTTCTACAGATGCCTCGTCGGTAAAGGGCACCAGGCATTCAATCTCCTGCTTTTTGTAGTAAGCGCGCAGGTAATAATTTTTGGAGATCACCGTCCCGCTAAAAACGTACAAGTCGGCCTGGTTAAATTTACGGCTCCAGGTAAATGCTTCTTTGGCCTGCATATCTGCCCGAAAATCTATCAGCAGGTCGTAATTACAAATTAGTTTTTGGCTGTTTTTAAATAGTTCAAGCTTCTCCAAAACCTTCTCCCGCCTGTTGGCAAAACCTTCGTCATGCGCGGTACCAATGTGGGTAAGCACACCTACCTGGGGTTTAATAATAGCCTCCAGCTTTTCCATTTCGTTTATGGTTGATATCCCGGCCTCAAAAATACCCAGATCATTGCGGCTATTTATTTGCCACACCGAAAGCGGCACCCCTATTTGCGAGTTATAGCTTTTAGGATTACGTACAATATTTTTATCGGCGGCAAGCAGCTGGTATAACCACTCCTTTACAATAGTTTTACCGTTACTGCCGGTTATGCCTATTACCTGCAGGTTAAACCGGCCACGGTGGTAGGCGGCCAAAGCCTGCAAGGCAGCCAAAGGATCGGCCACAATTAAAAAATTCGCTTCGGGTAAATTAAATTCGGGGCCATGCTCCACCACAAAATTACGTACGCCGGCGGCGTAAGCGCCGGCAACAAACTCGTGTCCGTTACGCCTGCCGCTCAGGGCAAAAAACAAGCCTTCGGCGGCGTTATTTAAACGGCGGCTATCGGTAAACAGCGCACTGATGATGTATTCTTTTACAATGTTGCCACCCGCATTAATGATCTGTTTAACTTCGGTTATCTGGTACTGGTTGTTAAGCATGGTACGAATTTGGGCATATTAATTTAACTATAGTATATTTTTTGACGAATTTTGACAACCAATGGATGGCCCTAAAAAAATAAAAATAACCGACCCCAAAATAGCCCTGGCCAAGGCCGAAAGTTATTGCGCCTACCAGGAACGATCGCAACAAGAGGTGCGCGACAAGCTTTACGAATGGGGCTTATGGCCCGATGCCATTGAACAGGTAATAAGCGAACTGATACAAGGTAACTTTTTAAACGAAGAGCGCTTCGCCAAAGCCTACGCCAAAGGCAAGTTTAGCCAGAAAGCGTGGGGCCGCGTAAAAATAAAACAAGGCCTTAAACTGAAACGCGTGCCCGATGTATTGATAAAAAAAGCCCTGTTAACCATTGATGCCGATGATTATTTTACGGCATTAACAAGGCTATTGGAAAAAAAAGCAGGCACCATAAGCGAGAAAAATGAACTAAAGCGCCGTTACAAGCTGCAACAGTACGCTATGGGGCGCGGGTACGAGGCAGACCTGGTTGCAGATGTTTTGAAAGTCAACCACTTATAAACTATTTTAAAAAAAGTGAAATTTTCCCTTGCAGAACATCCAATTCTGTCTATATTTGCACTCCCGCAAACGAGATAGGCACACAGCTTCCTCAAAGCAGGAGAATACCAATGCGAAAGTAGCTCAGTTGGTAGAGCACGACCTTGCCAAGGTCGGGGTCGCGAGTTCGAATCTCGTCTTTCGCTCAAAGCCCTTCCATCAAAAAGAAGGGTTTTATTTTTGAAGGTTAATCACCTGCTCAGATGGTGGAACTGGTAGACACGCAGGACTTAAAATCCTGTTCCCGTAAACGGAGTGCGGGTTCGATTCCCGCTCTGAGTACAAAGCCTTGATACCGGCGTATCGGGGCTTTGTTATAATTATGAAGACCAACGCGAAAGTAGCTCAGTTGGTAGAGCACGACCTTGCCAAGGTCGGGGTCGCGAGTTCGAATCTCGTCTTTCGCTCATTAAAGCCCTTCTGTAAAAAGAGGGGCTTTTTTTGTGGCCAGTTTCTGATCGCCGGAGACGAAAAATGAGGGATCAAGGGGTCAGTCTAAAAGTTAGGTGATGTCAAAATAAGTACCTATTTTGCACGTAACATGAACTACAAGTACATTTTAGTTTTAACAATCGCCGTTGTTACGCTCTCTGCATTTCGGTTACCTCTAAAAAATACATTAAGCTTTAAAACATTGGCAGGCCATACAATCAAAGTGGTCGTGCGGCAAATTCTTTACGATAATAAAATGATACTTAAAATACAGTACGCCGACGACGTACTTTATGAAAGCAAGGCCAATCGCTTAATAGAAGATCATGGTTCTGTTTTGTTGTTTATCGCGATGGCTGGCAACCCCAATGTTGACCGCTTAAACGTATTTTTAATCACGCCCACAAAAGCCACTTTGCTGGTTGACGCCATTATTTCACCTATTAAAGATTATGACAATGATGGATACCTGGAATTTGGGGGCAGGGATTTAACGGAAGCGTATGTTAATCCCGATTCGATGTATTATATACCATCGGCTTACTACGAAATACGTGAAGGAAAAATCCATCCGGATAATACGCTAACAAGAAACGAGGACATAAAAACAAACGGATTATACTTACCTCCGAACAAGCAACTTGACAAAGATGGCAATTGCTGCAAAGTTGTGCCGGTTCCACGACGAAAACATAAGCAACAAGCAGCAAGCAGGAATACATAGTCTTTTGCAGTGCTTTGAACTCGGCCAACGCTGCGAAATTAGACTTTTATGCGTTGAGATTCACCTGTAATAATTCAATAGCGCGAAACAAATAGACTAAACTCAGCGATCCAGGTTAAAGTGACCGGATCAATGTAACCATCGCGCCCGGGGCTTTAGCCATAATCGTACGCCGAAACCAAGTACTACCGATCTCCGGTTACCTTACTTTTAAACAGGCAGCATCCGGGTAAAAAAAAATATTTTTCAAATCCCAAGAAAAATGTCACATATGTCCCTGTTTTTTCGTATATTAAATTTATGGGTAGATCAGTAGAAACATTTAGTAAAAAAGAAAGAGAAAAGAAAAAGTTTAAAAAGCAACTGGATAAGAAAGATAAAGCTGAAGAAAGGAAAGCAAATTCAGGTAAAGGAAAAGGACTGGAAGATATGATGGCCTATATCGATGAGAATGGCAATATCACCTCTACCCCACCCGATCCGGCTAAAAAGAAAAAGATTATAGCAGAGGATATCCAGATTGGCGTACCCAAACAGGAAAACCTTGCGCCTGCCGATCCGGTGCGTAAAGGCGTGGTTGCCTTCTATAATGATTCTAAAGGCTATGGATTTATCAAAGACCTGCTAAGCCAGGAAAGTATTTTTGTACATGCTAACGGCCTTACGGAAGCTATCCAGGAAAACGATAAGGTAACTTTTGAAACCGAGCAGGGAGCCAAGGGTTTGAATGCAATTAAAGTAAAAAAGCAATAGTCGTCATTCGCGGTCATTAATTTCCGAAAACATTGGACATTCCAATAGCCATTTATTAAAATGGCTAAAAACCGGGAATTAAGGTATCGCCTTTCGGTTACGGATGCGGTTTTAAAAAGCTTTCTTCCTGATATCGGTGTCTAAATAAATGGCCGGCAATCAATATGCCGGCCATCTAAAAAATAGTTTAAAAATTCATTTGGGGTAAGATATCTATTGATTTACGCGGAAGGATTCGTAAGTCTGGGCAGCGGTGCGATTACAGGTCATAGCCTGGGTACCATTTTCGCTCGAAACATATTTGGCGTTGTTTCCTCTCAGCGAAAATGTGCCGTTCCCGTTGTTTACCCAGTCAAATTGTTCCCAGGCCCCAATCGACGTGCGGTTGCAATTTATAGCCTGGGTACCGTTTTCAGAAGATACATATTTACCCTGGCTCATCAAGGCAACCTTGCCTCCGCCAGCATCAACAATGGTAAATTGCTCCCAGCCCTGTGCCGTAGTACGGTTACAATTCATTGCCTGCGTACCGTTTTCACTACTTACATAAAGATTATTGTTTCCCTTAATGGTAATTGTTTGCCCTATGGGTGCAGGAACACTGCCCGATACCACCGGTAGCGTAGGGCGTGTAGCCGTAAGCCCAATCTGGCCTTTCAGCATCTTGCCGCCATCGCCTGTAAGGCGTAAATAATAATCTGCAGAGCAGGCC
The DNA here is from genome assembly GCF_056402115.1 of Mucilaginibacter sp. P4_C11. Taxonomy (NCBI): domain Bacteria; kingdom Pseudomonadati; phylum Bacteroidota; class Sphingobacteriia; order Sphingobacteriales; family Sphingobacteriaceae; genus Mucilaginibacter; species Mucilaginibacter sp. P4_C11. Next base: position 64,332 of record NZ_JBFUIA010000012.1, read on the forward strand.
GTGCCATCTTCATCCAACGAAAAAAAGCCCAAACCAACAGGCGTGTAGGCAGATGTTTCGGTGGTTTTGGCAATCTGATTACCCTCGTTGTATTCATCAAACATGGAAATGTAAATGCCCTGGGCGCCCAGCCTTACCATGTTATAAAATTGCCTCCACATAAAATCGCCATGAACTCTTTGGTGTTTTTGCAAATCGCCGGGTAAAACGCATGGCTGGTAATCAATACCATTGGCGTTACAATAAGACTGATCGCCAACATTATGGTCGGTGTAAAAACCATCGGCTTCCGAGGTATTTGAAATCTTCCCAATCATCCAGGGCGAAATCATGTTCAAGGCGTTATATGTCGCCAAAAAGCCTGGCCTCACTTCGGTACTATTTGTATCGCGCCAATAAGCAGGCACGCCGCCAATGATATAGCAGCCCTGGGCTTTAAACCAGTTAATAACATCAAGACATACCGCCGCCGACCAGGGATGGTTGGTATCATTGAAACCGAAGCCCCATATACACACAACAGGCTTACCATTTTGCTTAGCGTAAGCCGATGATGAGGTATAGGCCGCCATTTTGTTGGTCCAGTCTGTTTTAATTTCCGATTGCATGTTAGTCCAGCCGCCCACATCATACATAATGTAAAATTTACGCCCGTAGGTTTCTGCTGCTGTTTTAACTTTAGCGGTAATAGCATCGCGGATTGGCCCTTCCTGCCCGTTAGGATTAAAACGTTGTAAGGCAGCTCCGTCGATGTTGTTTTGTTGCATCCATAAAAAATGGGTGTTTACTGTTTGATCGTTGAACGAAGAAAACAATTTGGCCGGCTGACCATTGCCCAGGTTGCCAAAATTGGATGCCGTGTAGGTGTTGGTATACTCGCGAACATCTGGCCAGGATATAATGCTGGCATTGGTTGGTGTTGGCACACCAAAGGGGTCGCCGGATGCATAGTGCCACCAGGTATTAAGGGGCGAACCATCGCCAGGTGCAGCAAACCAGCCCTGGTAGCCTACTATCACTTTACCAACAACGTCGCCGGCGGCAGAAGCCGAGGTTTTAAGCTTGGTTGTTTTTCCATCCGGAGTTGTAGCTGGGGCGCTAAGTTTATTTTTGGAACAACTGATGATGACAGCCGTGCAAGCTATCATCAAGATAAGATTGGTTTTCTTAAAAGTCATAAAGGATTGATGTTAAAAAATTAATAATTGGTTAAACGACGGAGCTGCGTACCCACTACGGAGGTACAAAGAGTTTCCTTTTCATAGCTGCAGATTAATTTGTTTAGTAGATTTTGTGAAATTTTCGCTGATATTATTGGTTGCTTATAAAGTAAGCCTGGGGCGATTAATAAAAGATTAATTATCGCTTAACGTATAGAATTCAGACCAGAATAGCAATTCAACTATTTGATATTTAGATAAATATATTGCACGGACAATCAGAACGAGATATTAAGACGTTTCAGTCTGTAATTAATTTCCATATTAATATGCCTGTACAATATAATTCCGAATTTATGAAGACGTGTTTTAATATATAGAAATATCTGTGCAGCTTTTTGACCTCTGCGAAGTTGGTTGAGTTTGATTTAGGTTATTTATGTATCACATAAATATTATTGCCGATAACTTTAGTCAACGGCAATGAATACTTTTGGTGCTATGATGGTTTATGTGGGTAACACAGATGCGGTTGCCGATTAGTTTCTAAAGATATATTTTGCCGATACATCCGGGCTTGTTCAATCGGATTAGAGGCGTAGCCTCGGCCAATCTTGTAGCCGCGGGTTTTAACTCGTGGAAAAAAACGAAGAAAACGATTGAGAGCCGTAGGTTCGATCCATATGAGCAACGCGTATATATCGTTTAAACAAATTTATACCCCAATATGTGCCGTGCCGATGGCACTCTTGTTGTGCTTGGCCAATCGTCCGCGGGTTGAAACCCGTGGCTACAGTATGTGCCGGGCCGATGGCCCTTAGGAAGAATCATGTAGAAGCTAATTGAAATCGAACAAACCATTCAAACCGGCATAGAGCCATCATTTTCTTGTTATACTCAAAATAACCGTGCTAAATAGCTTGCCAACAAGCCATGTTACTTGCCCAGCGCGACATCAAAATCAATAAAAAGGCCGTCTTTGCCTTCGGTATTATAAACGCCGCCTGCTATAATGCTTTGCCCGGTTATCCCCGGATTGTTCCCATGCCCCAGGGGCCACGAGCCTTTTGTATCAGCCACGCCGATGCCTGCGTATGAAGCAGCTTTAATTGCAAAATCGGTACAATTATTTTTAGATAGATGATATTCAAGCCCATCGTAGCTTTTGGTGAGCAGCAGTATTTTATCAAACCTTTTTTTGGAGATAAACTTCCCCATCACCTCGTCCCAGTTATGCCCGTTGTCGTTCTTGAACGTGCCCGAGCAGGAAGGATCAAGCGGCGTTGCCGAAAACAGGTTGTCTTTTTGAGGATAAAATCCAAACGATATGGAAACCGAGGTTGAATCGGTATTGTATTTTATAAGCGTAATAAAAGTATGCCCCGTATTAACTATCTTAAATATCCGTGGTTTACCGGGCACCGGCTGTTTTACATGAAATAACAGCGCATAAGCAACCGCCTTTTTGCCATCGTTAAAAGTGTTTACAATACGCTGGTAAGTAACCGCCTTGCTTTTCTCTTCGGCCTTATCATTTAATGCCAAAGGTTTTGGATCGTTTACAAATAACGAATCGTCTTTTGCGCTAATTGCCAGGTAACGTGTGCTAAGGCCCGAATCAGCACTCAGCGTATCTGCCGATACAGAATCAACCACCGGCCTTATTTGCAAGGCTGGTTCTTTTGAATCTTTTTTATACTGCATGGTTTTAAAAAAGCATTTCATGGCCAGCGGGTACATGCGCAACCGGGCAAATACATTAGCCAGTTTGTAGTATATCTTAACCCTCGACCTATTATAATTTACTTCGTTCCCCGCAGTCGAAAACTCTTTTAAATAGCCCATCAGTGCCTTACGCTCCTGGCGGCTGTTTAAATGTGTTTCCATATTTTCCAGGAAATTGATGTTGCCTTCGGCCGGTACGCGTGTTTTATTAATTATTACAGATGCTTTTTTAACATCGTAATCAGTTATAACATCTGCCGATGTATCTGCCCGCATTGGTTTATAATGCACCGCGGCCGATAATTGGGCATGCACGGGTATACTATATAAAAGATAACCTATAATGGTAAACGCTTTTAAACATTGCGCTATTCGATGGCTATTCATGAAAAGAAGCTTAGATGGATATTGTATTAACGTAATTTATTGGTAAACGGTATATGCGGCTTGCTTACCTGCAACAACAATAGTTGCTGCTACAACTTAAAAAATTAAAACATGTGGGCGTGTTTTTCATATCCGTTACAAACGTAATAACATTTTAAATAGTCTACAAATTTAGTAGAGTATTTATTTAACTTGCGGAGTTTTTTGGGTTTTGGTTTAAAATGACAATTACAGGATGAAAAAATATGCTTTAGTAACCGGCGCAAGTAAGGGTATTGGCAAGTCGATAGCCTGGCTATTGGCACAAAAAGGTTATAATTTATTGCTTGTTGCCCGCTCAGAGGCCGAATTGAATGCTTTATCCGTAGCTATCACATCAGCAAATCATGTTGATGTGCACTATTACGCGGCCGATTTATCAAACGCGGACGCGGCTGCAGATATAGCCGCCTGGTTTGCCGGTTTATCTATACCACTATCTATACTGGTTAATAATGCGGGCTACGGCCAGTGGGGTAACTTTGATGAACTGCCACTACCAGGCCAAATGGCCATGATGAGGGTTAATATAGACGCAGTTGTTGAGTTATCGCATTATTTTATTCCGCTTTTAAAATTACAGCAACAAGCCTATATACTTAACGTAAGCAGCACTACAGCCTACCAGGCTGTACCTACGATGGCTATTTACGCGGCTGCCAAAGTATTTGTTTTATCATTTAGCAGGGCTTTGCGCTACGAACTAAAAAACACTCCTGTATCTGTAAGTTGCCTGTGCCCTGGCCCTACTGATACCAACTTTGTGCACCGTGCAGGCATGGATGCCATAGCAGAACTGGCAGCCAAATTTAACATGAGTCCTGATGATGTTGCGTCTATAGGCATCGCCGGTATGTTTGCCAACAAAGCCGAAATTATACCCGGCTTTTTAAATAAGCTATCGTCAACAGCGGCCAGGCACAGCCCCAAACGCCTTATTGAACGTATAACAGCCGGTTTATATAAGCGATAAAAATATTTTCAGGAAAATTTGTTTGATTAAACAATTTATCTATATTTGCATAGTCTATAAAATACATAGACATTATATACATTGAACAAAACACAACATAAAACCTTTGCATTCTCCATGCGAATGCCCTTTGCAAAAAGGGTGATGTGTAGCTGTTGTTGTTAATTATCACCGGCCCCAAGGCTCCCCATTTAAAAGCGGTATAGCGCTTTATCCAATTCAACATTTAATTATCTATTATTTTAACTACCCATTTTATGGCAGCGGTATATCAAAAATTCACCTTAGGCACAACAATTACGGCCGAACAACAAGCTTTTTTTAACCAGCATGGTTTCATCCATTTTACCAATTTCATTAAGCCCGAAACCGTGGCCGATATCATCAAGGCATCTGAACAGGTACAGCGGCAATGGATAGATAATAAAGTAGAAAAGATAAACGGCGTCCCTGTTAAATATGGCAAGGATTTGGATGGATCGCCAATTGTACAGCGCTTCGCGTTCATAAACCAACACCATGCGGTGCTCAATGAATTTACGCATGACCCAAGGTTCCAGGTATTGTTAAACCTTATTGGCGATGGTGCAAGGCTGGGAACTGAAGAAAAAGACGGAATGGTTTTTAACCATTACGTAAATGGCCCCGAAAGCAGCTTTACCAAAATGGGCTGGCACACCGATGGCCTCCGCGATATATTTCACGGGCAGCGTTTAAACCCGATGCTGAATGTAGGTATCCACCTGAGTACATTAAAACCCGAAAACGGAGGGTTGCGCATTTTACCCGGCACCCACCGGCAGAATCTTTACCAGATGCTTTTCCGTAAAAAGTATTTCCTGGATCATGATACTGATGAAAATGAGGTAGCAATTACACCAAATGCCGGCGACCTGACCATACACGATGGCCGCTTATGGCACCGTGTGGCACAATCAACCATAACCGGCGAAGCAAGCAGGCGCAGGGTAATATACATACCCATCATAGCGGGCAAATTCGAACCAAAAAATGCTGATAGCCCTACCGCATTTTATCAACGTTTTGCAGGAATTGTTAAATAAATTAAATTATGCTGATAGCCTTACTCACCGGTTACCTTATCCGTACAGGAAAAATAACCGTATTTAAAAACTTCATTAACAACAAGGTGCTTGCTAAAGTTTATGTACGTAGTACCATCAACTAAAAGCAAACACCCTGAGTTATTTTATCCTGCTGCTTTTTAAAGCTCCCTTACCCAGATATTGCGATAACTGATAGGTTCGCTTTTATCGCCATGGGCTTGTAGCTTAATAGGCTCGGCACCATGCTTGCGGTACTCAGGCTGACCGATGTAAGGGGTATCTCCTTTCAGGATAGTATTGTTTTGTACCAGTACACCGTTATGCAAAACCGTGGCGCGGGCTGCCGATTTTAAGGTTCCATCCTCATTAAAGCGTGGGGCTGTCCAAATTACATCGTAGTACTGCCAGTCGCCGGGTTTGCGGCAGGCATTTACCAATGGCGGCGATTGTTTGTACATACTGCCGGCCTGGCCGTTTACATAGGTTGGGTTTTTATAATTGTCCAATACCTGCAACTCGTAACCACCTGCACCCCAAGGCAAAGCGGCCAGGAAAATACCGCTGTTACCACGTGCCTGGCTGGTACCGGTAATGTTAGATGGAATGCGGTACTCAATATGCAATTGAAAATCTGTGAATTTCCTTTTAGTGCGGATATCGCCTACGCTTTTGTCAACCGTGATTGCATTATCGGCCACTATCCATTTATGGGTAGAGGTAGAATCGTTAAGGGCAACCCACTCGTCCAGGTTTTTACCGCCGAACAAAACGATGGCATCAGATGGTGCTTCGCCCATTTTTTGGCCGGGTGTTACTACCGTGGGTACCGGTGTCCAGTATTCGGTATCCTCTGGTTTTCCTTTTTGCTGCGCATTTGCAGCTATTGCCGAAACAGCTAATAAAGCTGATAATATGATAACATTTTTCATTTTAAACTATTGATGATCTGTTTTAATAAATTATTTAGCCAGTGATTTAATCCAGAGCGCTATTTTCCGGGCCTCATCTTTAGGCACCTGCGGCATTGGTGGCATCGGTGTCGAATAATCGGGCCAGTGTTCTGGTTTGGGGTTGTGGATCAGTTGCACCAATTCGTTCACGCTGTACTTCTTTTTGGCCACGTCAACATACGCCGGGCCAACCTGGCGCTTATTGGCGTTATGGCACGATAAACAGGTGTTTTTTAGTAACAGCGGTTTTACCTCATCATAGGTAGGTACCGCGTTGGCCATAGCCAATGCTTTTGCACCGGCGCCTTTAGCTAAAACTCCCTTTTTAGCACCTGCTGTTGCCACAGTTTTTACCGTTTTGGCCGAATTCAGGGTACTTACTCCCACCATCGAAAGCTTTTGCCCTTCGGGGATGTTGTTGAGTGTGTAATAAGCCGTTGGATGAACAAGATTAAAATAATTTTCCTTATCGCGCATGCCATCCAACGTAATAGTGTGGATGTAATACCTACGCAGGTTGTTTACAATTAACCTGGCCTTCATGCCGTCTTCCGATACTTTAACCCCTACAATAGGGCATTTTTCGGTATTCACCGGCGGGCTACCGTACACCGCCTGGTATTTATAGATGTAACTTTCTACCGAGTAAGAAGCGATATCTTCTGCTACCTTTTTATCAACAGGTTTGGTAAATTCAATCTCGAAACCATCGGGCATGGCACGGATGGCGCGCATCTCAAACGGTACCTTATTGTTCCATACCAAACGTTGCAGGCCCATAGTGGCCTCGCCTGCAGATCCCCAGCCACGGTTGGTTTCGCCGGCGGCTAATGAACCATCGGGTAACCAGGCCAACCGCACAATGCCCGATTGAAAGCCGCTGCGGAATGCCCATGCTGCGCCCTGGTACTGGCCGTTAACTTTTTCTAAAAAGATCCTGTCAACCATGCTCTGGCCCTGGTCGCACACTAATAGCTGGCCGGCAAAGGGACCAAAGGCATCTTCGGGAACTTTTACTATTTCGGAGTTGGAGATACCCAAAATGCCATGAGGTAACCAAACGGTCGGCAATGTCAGTTCCGGAATTTCCTTTTTTACTTCAAATTCTGTCCTGAATTTTTCGTTTACGATATCCTGTGGTTTAAAAGGCTGGCCGTCTTTATCAAACTCGATGCGTGGTTTGTTTTTGGCGAAGAACTGCTCGGGCGTTAACTTCAATGGCGAATTTGGCAAATTCGTCCACACCAGGCTTGAGGGGTGGCCCATAAAAGCCCCTTTTTCTATCTTCATGATACTGCCCGATCCTACCCAGTCGCCCTGGTTATCGCTGTACCACAGTTCGCCATCAATCATACTGATACCGCAGGGCGAGCGGAAGCCCGCAGCCCATGGGGTAACGGTGCCATCTTCCTTAATATTTAAAGCCCAGCCACGGTATGGCACAAAACTTTTGGGGTGCCACCAATCCGGCGGGAAGCCGAGGTTAAGCGTAACAAAGAATGAACCATCGGGTGCCAGTTTTGGCCCAAAGCTGTATTCGTGGTAATTGCCCGATAATGGCCAGGCGTAAATGGTTTCAAATACATCGGCCTTGCCATCCATATTGGTATCCTGCAGTTTGGTTAACTCGCCGCGTTGTACCACGTATAAAGCACCGTCTTTCCAGGCCGCGCCCAAAACCTCGTGCAGGCCCGATGCAAATTTCCTGAAATACGGATGCTGGCCGGTGGGGTTCTCTACCATAAAAATATCGCCCCGGCGGGTGGTTACCGCCAAAGTGCCATTAGGCAGGGTGCACAAACCGCCAACTTCCAGTATAGTACCTTCGGGTGCGGGTACTTTCATGATCTTGAAAAAATCGTCTTCTTTAGGCGATTCGGCCTGGGCTAATGTGTATTGCGTATTGCTTAACAGCGCACCAACTATCAGTGTAGTAAATAAGCCGGCCCTGTTTATCATTTGTTTTAATGTGTATTTCATGACGACGGCTGCTTAAAAGATAATTGAATAGGTTAATTTTCCTTTGATAGGGATAATGAGCTCCTGCTTACCGCCCGCATCCCTAAGGACGGGTTTAGCCCCAGCAGCATCTTCTACTTTGATATAGTAAGATTTATCATCAACTATATATAATCCGTTACCCGCATCCTCAATATTGTTGCCGGTAGCCAGGTGCGCAAACAAGCCGTCAATCGGGTTTTGCAAAGAAATTTCGCGGTGGATGCCGTGGCCGCCTTCTATCACCGAACTGGCATCATTTACCATCGAACCATAAATGATATACCTGAAAGCGGGCTGATCATTAGCGTTCAGGATATAGCCTTTGGGCCGGTAACCTGTGCCGGCGGTATCTGCCGCCCAGGCCGCCTGCACGCCAGCCAGTTTTTCAATTCCCGGTACGGGTTTGCCCAGGTATTGTACCGAACCTGCTACGCGCGATGAGCCATCGCCCCTATCGTGCCACATTGGGGTGGCATCTAAAAAGCCGCCGCGCCATAGTTGTACTATCATCCCTTTATCCAGATCGTAAGTGTAATGTACCTGTTCGGCACTGCCCACATTTACGCCATGGGTAACGCGGATACCGCCAGGCAGATCGGAAAAGCTGCGTAAAATGGTGTTGGCGGTAGCATTAATAAGGATAGGGTCAACCGGATCGTTATTACTTACGTTGGCATCAGTCAGCAGGTATTCGCGGATACCGGGGCCCGAAACGGTTAAGCCTAAAGCAGGCTTGGCCCAATCAGCAGTTTTGGAATAGTACAAATCGAAAGCCTGACCGCCGGGCTGCAATTGGATTTTTCCATCGCCGCGGTTATTGGCTGATGCTATGGCATCATTGCCGCCGATACGTAAGGAGCCTTTGCCTCCCGGTACACTTAGTTTAAAAGTATACTGCCCGGCCTCGGTTATCTTCATGGTTCCTGTATAGTGAATCACAAAGTCGTTGTTTAGTTTACCTACATTTGATGATAATATGGTCGAATTTCCTTCGGCAACCGCCTTAACCTTAGCATCATTTGCTGCGGTGGCTGCACCTTTATAAATCGCATATTTTAGGTTAGATAAAACAGGTGGCATTTTATCAAAACTGGTAATACTGATATTCCTGAAAGCTACCGCACCGTGATCGCCCTGGATACGCAGCGGACCAGCGGTTGTTTCCTTGCTGTCCATTGCACCGCGGGTTGGGCCTGCAAGTTCTGCATTATCCTGTATCAAAACACCGTTTAACCAAACGTAAATTACTTTGGCGTTACTTATCTTTTTGCCCTGTGCATCAAAGCGCGGAGCCTGGAACGAGATACGCATGTGCTGCCATAAGCCAGGAGCCCTGCTGGCATTTTGCCTTGGCGCGTGGCCATCATAGCCTTGCTGGCCGTCGGGCTTGCTATCGTCCCAACGCTCGTAAATGCCCCCATTATCGCCCGATTGGGGATTAACTTTACCCCAGCTATCCAGCAGCTGAATTTCGTACCGGCCCTGTAAATAGATGCCTGAGTTTGATCCTTTGGCCATCATATAATCCAGCTCCAGATCCATATCGCCGTAATTAGCTTTAGTATAAAGGTCCTGGGCGCCTTTTTTGCCGGGCAGGTTAACCAATATGCCGGTACCATCTTTAGTGGTTAAAACTTCGTCTTTATCCAGGTCGGCTTGTGCGCCGGCAGCCAGTTTCCAGTTAGATGATGGCTCCTGAAAGGCCGAAAGATCGGTTAAAGGCACTGTGTTTTGTGCCATCAATTGATGGCAACCCAACAGGCAGCCCAACAACATAACCAGCTTTTTACCGCCAAGGGTTATAGGAGGATACTTGATACAATACATTTTATTTTAATTATAATTTGGTTTATGTGGCATAAGATGATTAAACCTTATACCCGTGCAATTTAATAAATTATACAATCGATTGCGGATTTATTTGAATAACTTGTTTGATACAAAATAAGTAGTGCATACATATCCTTTCCCGATTTCTAAAAGCATTAACCCGTTGTTATTTCGAACGAGGTACGGGGAGAAATCCTATACGATTTGCATCACGATAAGCCGTCGGAATGCAAGGCGTACAAGATTTCTCACCCTTTCCCCGCACTTCCCCACCCTTCAAGGGATTCGAAATGACATTGGGTGTAATTTGAAAACGCTGTTAGCTGATGCCCCCCTATTTCACCACCCTCTTATTCCCCCTATCATCAAATACAACCACACTCTTCATTCCATCATCAACCTGTATAAACCTTGCAGATTGCGAAAGGAATGAGCTGCCGTAGTAAAACTCCTGCTTAGTTACCCTGCCATCAGCGTATTTGATGATAGCATAAGCATCCCGCTCCTGTACCGCTATGGTTTTAACCTTTGTATTTTGTTTAAAAACTTTCAGGCTATCCTTGTTTTGGCTGGCAGCCAGCAGGATGTTGTTGCTTTTATCGCGTAACTGCACCAAGGCTTTGCCGTTACCGGGAATGTAAATACCGCTTTGCAAAATACTCATCGGTTTAAAACCGCCTTTTCCATCGCCCTTCAACATTAAGCCATTTAAGGCGTCGTAGCGCCCTACAGATGCATCGGAGCCATAATCGTTTCCATTCATCACCACATCCAGGTTGCCATCGCCATCAAAATCGCCGGTTTGAATGCCGTTGAGGACGGATACCTGGGCCTCTATTGGTAGGGGTATCAGCGTAAATTTGCCGTTGCCATCGTTGCGCAGGTAACATGATTTAAGCAGGTTGGCTTTAAGCCTTAAAGCACCGTTTAGCTGCTCGGGCGTGAGCATATCCTGCAGGGTAGCGGTGGCAAATGATTTGTAGTTGGTATACTTCTTTTTCAGGCTGATCATTTGTTTCAGCTGGTCTTCCCTCCCGTGTAACGGAAACTCTTTCTTTTCGCCATTTACATCCGGGAAAAACACGGATGGGATGGTGCTGTATCCGCTGCCGTCAAAGTTTTTTGCGGTAATGTAAATCGGGTATTGATCGCTGGCCTGCAGCAAGCTGTTTTGGCCAAGGTTGCCCACTATGTAATCAGTACGCCCGGTATGCCTAAAATCGCCGCCGGTTATGGTGTTCCACATCCCCAATTTGTCGGCTGCGCCCGATTTAGGGGTGATGTTCACAAATTTGCCATGATCGTTTTTCAGAAAAGTAATAGGCATCCATTCTCCGGCCATGACCAGGTCGGGCCAGCCGTCGTTGTCAAAATCGGTGAATAAGGCATCGCAGATGAGGCCCGCATTTTTTAATGCCGGGGCAACCTGGGCGGTAACATCGGTAAATTTGATGTGCCCGTTTTGGCTATTGTTCCTTAAAATAATGCTTGATACCGGCTGCGGGTATTTCCATGGCTCAACCCTGCCCGAGATAAACAGATCAAGTTTGCCATCTTTATTATAATCGCAGGCGCGTACACACAGTTTGCTTGTAAAGTTTGTGGGCAAGGCATCCGTAGCTAAGGTAAAATTGCCCTTGCCATCGTTTAAATAAAGCCTGTCCTGGTATTCAGGGCTGTTGGCTGCCGTTTCGTATCCGGCGCCCGCCGCGTATAAATCCAGCTTGCCATCGCCATTGACGTCAAACAGCAGCAAGCCGCCATCTTTGTATTTACCCTGGCTTTGTGCCGGATTATTTTTAACCAGGTCGCGCTGGATGAATTTGCCATTGGCCTTTTGCAAAAATACTTGTGCCGGAAAATTGGAGTTGCCGCCTATCACCACATCGTCCAGCCCATTATTATCTACGTCGCCAACGGCCAAAGCCGGGCAGTATTCTGATAGTTTATGGGGTAAAAGTTTTTGAATATTGAAATCGATGAAGGTGGCATCCTTGCTTACGTAACCTATTCCCAAGGAGTCTGTAACCTCTTTAAACAGCGATTTGGTATAAAACTTAGGCAATATCGATGAATAATTACCTTTAGCATCTGCAATGTTTACGCTCAGTTTTTGATCAGCCTTTACATCGCGTAATACTTGTTTTTTGCCACCCGGCCATTTTATAACTACCGAATCTACCTTCCTAATAGTCCCTAAACCAAAATGGGCTATGGCCTGCACCGATGACAAATATCCCCGGTAAGGGTCGTGTTCATAAACCTGGTGTTTGCCTTTATCATAAAAAATTTCGGCCAGTGCACCCAGTCCGTTGATGTTATTTTTCTCGCCTTTAAAGGCTATCTGCAGGTAATGGCTGCTGTCTGATTTCGTTTTATCATCCCGCGAGGTGTTGCGATATACCGATGCTTCATCGTTGATATTGTTCACCACCATATCCATAGTGCCATCATTATCCAGGTCGACGTAAACTGCACCATTTGAAAACGACGGTGTATTCAGTCCCCAGCTTTTACTTACATCATGAAAAGTAAGATCGCCGTTGTTTTGGAAGGCATAGTTAGGAATCTTGATCTGGGGGATTTGCTCCAGCACTTTTTTCTTCGGCACGGCTGCGTAGGCCTGGCTGCGATAAGTCATAAAATCACGGTCGGATACATCCTTGGGGAAACCGTTGGTTACAATTACATCGCGGAAGCCGTCATTGTTAAAATCTGTTACCAATGGCGTCCAGCTCCAGTCGGTTTGGGATAGGCCGCTCATGAAACCTACTTCGCTGAAGGCCGGGCTGCCAATGGCTCCGTTTTGCCCCAAACGCGGCCCCTGGTTAACCTGTAGTGTATTGCGCACGTATTGATACTGCGTTTTAAACATATCAAAAAGCTGGAAGGTTTGGTAGCTGTTGGCACCAAGGATCATTTTTTTACGGTAATTATCCTCCGGGTTCATGTCCAGCTCTATCACATCGGCCAGGCCATCGTTGTTTATGTCCACAATATCCTGCCCCATGGCGTTGTAGGATGTATGTTTAAAATACTCTTTGGAGCGATCTGTAAACGTACCATCGTGGTTATTGATGTACAGGATATTGCTGGATACAAAATCGTCAGATACATAAATATCTTTCCAGCCGTCGCCGTTAATATCAACCGTAGTGGCTGCATGGCCAAAGCCATCTAAATTGATGCCGGCCTGTGCCGATACGTTATGAAAAACGGCATGGTGCAGCTTTTCGTCCCAATCGTTACGGTACAACTGCCCGGTACTGCTGTTGCTGGTACGGGTGGCTTTGCCAAAAACGTTGGGGTAATAGGCAGATGACGCGGTATTAACGGTGAGGTACATATCCAGGTCGCCATCATTATCGTAATCAAAAAAGCTGGCCATGGTTGATTGTTTGGTCAGCTCCAGGCCATAGGCTTTCGCCTCATCCTTAAAATGAGGGATGCCATCCTTATCAAGCCCCTGGTTGATGTATAAAATATTTTTACGGCGCAACGAATCGGGATAAATGGTATTACAAACATAAATATCCATCAGGCCATCGTTATTGATATCAACAACGGCAACACCCCTGCCCCAGCGGCCCATGCCGCTTACGCCGGCTACATCGGTAATGTCCTCGAATTTAAAATCGCCTTTATTCAGATAAAGCCGGTTTGATACCAGGTTGCCGGTAAAGTACAGGTCCTGTAAACCATCGTTATTAAAATCGCCTACGCCAACGCCGCCACCGTTGTAAATATTGGTAAGGTCGATGGGGTTAATGGTATCGGTTTCTATAATCTGGTTGTTAAAATGAATGCCCGAATGCGACGAAGAAATTTGCTGAAACAACGTATGCTTTTTGCAGGAAAACAAGCATATCAACAATAAAAGCAGCACCGGGAAATGGATCTTATTCATATGGGGGATATTCAATTATTTGTTAACAAATGCCATTATCTTTTTAACCTCCTGCGGATATATGGCTATATGATGAGTATGCACAAAAAACCGTACAGGCGGGGCCTTATCGGCCGTTTGCACAGATATTACATTGGTAGTTAATTCGGGCATATGGCAGTTGATGCATTTACCTTTAAGCACACTGGCGCTCAGCTTATCTGTCATTTTGCAATAAACATGATTGGGCTTGTTATGGCAGCTGAGGCATTTTTGGGTATATAAAATATCGTTGCCGCGCGTATTCTGGTGCGTATCGTGGCAGGTTGCGCAATCCATGGTACTGTTTATGTAGCATTTGCTGCTTTGTAATAGCTGCAACTGCTTGCCATGCACATCTAAATGGCTGGTATCCAACGTGCGCTGAAATTCGGGAAGTTTATATTTGGCAAAGGTATCGCCGGGCATAAAACCAAATGTTGTTTTTAACAATGCTGTATGGATGCCCGAATGGCATACCGCGCACATATCCATCCTTTGCTCCCTGCTTAAATTTGCGTAGCGGGCTATAAATTTTGCCGTTTTAACACCGGGATTGTTAGCCTGAAAATCCACGTGCTGTGCACCGGGACCATGGCAGCGTTCGCAATCAATACCATATACCATGGTGCTTTTATCAAATTGCTCATCGCGGCTTAACTGCTGGTTTTGCTGGGGCAGCTCATCAACATACGAAACATGGCATTCCAGGCAACGCTTCCCTATCGACCGGTAGTTGACAAAATTAAATTGATAGCCAGGGCTGGTTGACCATTGCTCCTGTTTGTTGTAATAAGATAACGGCAACTGGTAAAGCTGGTTGTTTTTCCAGTATAAATAGCTTTCGCCTTTTACCCCGCCAAAAACAATATCAAAGCGGTTGCTTTGCTTAACCTTCCCATCCTGGTAAAGGGTTTGGTATAAGCCGCTATCGCGTTTCTCCATCACTATTTTTTGATTTTGGCTGATGTTAAACACGTTAAAGCCTGCTGCAAAACTGCCGTGTACTGTATTTGCCGATGCAGGGATTGACGCTATATAATGCGCAGTATGCAAGTACGAATCATAAAGCTTACCATGACATTTAGCACAGGCTTTTGAACCGGCGTATAAAGGGCCGCGGGGATCGGCCAGTGCATTATTACTCCTAAGCTGGAAGTAAATGACTGCCAGCAGGGTAATTAATATGCTTGTTACTATTAGTATTTTCTTCATAACTGCGAGCCCCCGGCCCCCTCTAAATCTCCCCCGGTAGGGGAACTTTTAACCAGTTTCCCCGGTTAGTTACCGTGTATGCACTTCAAAGCCACATCGTTAATTAAAGAATGTCATTTCGAACGAACCAGGTCGGGTTTGAGCGCAGGTGTGAGGAGAAACTATCTCTTGAGCGATAGCCAAAAATCTTATACGCCCTGCATCACGACAATCATCTCGGAATACAGGGCGTATAAGATTTCTCTTTCGCCCCTCCCACTCACGCCCCCCTGCTCTATCGAAATGATATTTTTTAATTAATAAATAGGATAACGTTTGAATTTAAAAAGGCTTTCTCCCGAAGGAGAAAGCCAAAACAAGGAAACCAATTATATAACTAAACTTATTTCATTTTAATTTATATAACCCTTTATTAATAACCTGGGTTTTGTTTCAGGTTAGGGTTAAGCCCTATAGCGGTTTGCGGTATAGGCAATATATCGTGGTTTGCAGGTAATGATGTGCGCCAAACTCCATGCAGTTTTCCATCGGCAGTTGGGCCGTAAGGGTAAGGCTGCGGGGTTACTGTAGCATCGGTACCGTAGTTTTTTTGAATAAAGGCAGCAGCTACTCCAGCACCAGCCCTGCGTAACAGGTAAAATAATGAATACTCGCCGGTCAATTCGTGCCTGTACTCGCTTAACACCATTTGCAACGGATCGGTGATAGGGGTAGTTGCTTTACCATCATAAGTAAGCCCATCCTGCATAACCGCAGGGGCCGAGCCACCAAAAGCCCTGTCTCTAACCAATTTCAAATCGGCCATGGCACCCGGAATATCGCCTGTACGCACTTTACACTCTGCTCTTGACAATAAAACTTCGGCATAACGCATCAAGATCTGGTTTTGCGAACCAAATATGGTTGATGAACCGTTGGCACCTGTAAGGTTTGGATCGCGCCATTTTTTTGCACAATAGAAACCAGAACGGGTAAGGTCATCGCCGTACCATGGCTGCCTTAACGCACCGCAGGTATTAATGATGTTGCCATCATCGCCTACAAATGAGCCGTATTTTTGTGCCGAGTTATCTTTTGTTCCGTTTTTGAAACCGTCAATAACTACCTGGTAACCTTTTATACCACCCCATTTGGCAATAATGCCAGGGCTGATGTTTTGATCGCCGGGACCAATGATGGTTGCATTTTTACGTAAATCGCCTGTTTGGTATGAGTATTCTAAACCTGGGTTACCATAATCATAACCAAAACCGCTTAACTCATGTGGCCAGCTAAAGTCATCAATCCATGCTACTTCGCCACCATTTTGCCAGCCGCCATCCCAGCTTTGTGAGCCCTGGATATCAAACTGAATTTCAAATAACGATTCGTCGTTATTTTGATTGCTAAATTCATGTACATCAATGAATTTTGGCAATAAATGGTAATTGGCTGTCAATTCGGTATTGTTAAAGGCGGTAAGTGCCTCGGCATATTTACCTAACCACATTTGCGCCGAACCTTCATAAGCGTAGGCCGCGCCTTTGGTAGCCCTACCCTTTTCGGTAGCCGGCAATACTGTTTTTGATTGCAACAAGGTTTCAGCCTGTTTCATATCGGCTACTACCTGCGCAAATACCTCGGCCTGGGTGTTTCTTGGGGCCAAACCATTCGGGTTTGATTTTAACTCCAAAGGTACGCCGCCAAAGCTGCCTGCCAGGTAATAATAACTCATCCCCCTTAAAAAGTAGGCTTCACCCAATAAACGGTTTCCCAATTCTGGGGTAACTACACCTTTTGTTTTTGCGGTAGCAATGATCTCTAACGCCGAGTTTGCCCTGATGATATCAAAATAAGCGTTTTGCCAAAAGGTATATAAGGCACCAAAAGTCGGGCTGATGGTATAGTTATTCCAGGCAATGTCGCCACCATCATTAAACCAATCATGGCTGGTAAAATTGGCATAGTACCAGATTGATTTTTTCAACAAATCGCTGTTTTGATAACCATCATAAATACTGTTTACCAACGCTACTACATCCTGCGATTTTTGAAACGTAGCATCAGCGTTTGATGCTGTTGTATTGGTTTGTGTTAAGAAATTCTTTTTACAGCTGAGCGGGATCAGCATAGCCCCACACAAGGCCGCTATAGTGAAATATTTTTTATTGATTTTCATATCATTAATTTTTTTGTCCTTGGTTAGAATACTACGTTTAAGCCGATAGTGTAAAACCTTGATGATGGATAAGTACCGTTATCAACACCGTTCTGGGTTGGGTTAGCGTTTTGAGTGCCAATTTCGGGATCAAGACCAGTGTATTTGGTAATGGTGAACAGGTTTTGAGACGAAACATATACCCTGATTTTGGATAATGTAAGTTTCTTAACCAAATCCTGTGGTAACGAGTATCCAACCGTAACAGTTTTCAATTTCAGGAAACTACCATTTTCAATCCAGGCGCTTGATGGCAAAAGGTTACCGTAATCGGTATCATCATAATGTACCGCGGCATAACGGTTTGACGAGCGTGTAGGAGTCCAATAGTTATTGTAATACTGCTTGCTTACGTTTTCGATACTTACCGATCCTCTTTGTGCAAAGCTCTCGAGGTTACTTTCCTGGTAATTCAAAATCTTGTTACCGTAAACACCGTAGAAATAGGCATTAAAATCCCACGATTTGTAAGACCCGCCAAGGTTAAACCCGCCAAAAAACTTAGGCTGCGGACTGCCAAGGGCTACCCTATCGTCGGCTGTTATTTTACCGCTGCCATCCACATCGGCATATAAACGGTCTCCAACGCCTGTAGTAGCTTTATAGTAAAAATCATTACCTTTTGCCTGTGCAGCTGAGTTTAAGGCCGTTAATTGAGCCTGGCTCTGGATAATTCCGATTGCTTTGTATCCGTAAAACTCGCCAATTGGCTGGCCTATATAAGTCCTGGTAAATTCACTCCAGCCATCGCCTGTTAATCCAAGGCCACCAAAATTGGAGATTGCATTAGTACCAGAATATAAGCCTGTAAGTCTGTTTTTAATGAATGAAAGCGTTAAACCTAAATCAATGTGTACATCACTATTTACAGCGTGATTATAATTGAGGGCAAACTCCCAGCCTTTATTTACCATCGAGCCCACATTTGAAGGTAATGTATTATAACCTGTTTGTGGTGATGCCGCTATGTTTAACAGGAAATCTTTTGATTTCCTATTAAAATAATCAACAGTAAGGCTTAACTCGCCATTTAAAAACGACGCGTCCATACCAATGTCCGTTACATAATCGGTTTCCCACCTGATGTTATCATTTTCTGGCTGGATTGAAGCCACACCTGCCTGGTAAGTTCCGTTTGATCCACCTACTTTACCAAAGGCATAACCAAGGTTGCCACTGGCTGTTGCAGAAGCGCCTGCAGAATATAATGATTGGTAGGTAAAGTCGCCTATGCCGTGCTGGTTACCCAACTCGCCATAGCTTCCTCTGAATTTTAAACCCGAAAGCCAGTTTACATTGGTAAGAAAAGATTCCTTTTTAACATTCCAGTTTACAGCACCTGAGTAAAAAGTACCATACTGATGGCCTGGCGCAAACTGCGATGAACCGTCTCTTCTAACCGTACCTGTTAAATAATACTTACTGGCGTAGTTGTATGCCAACCTCGCAAATTGCGAGGCGTAAGAACGTTTTACTTCGCCGTTGTTAACAGCACCATTGGTATTAGCATCCAATATAAGGTTGGTACCCTGGCTTAAGCTTTTAATAGTGTTGTTTGGCGGCGTAACACTACCACCTAAACTATTGTAATCGCTTTCCTGTTGAGATACACCCGCTACAAAATTGATGGTATGTGAGCCGAATGTTTTATCGTACGACAGGTAATTTTCCCACAACCAGTCAAAAGTGCTGTTGATATGCTGCGAATATAAAGCTGTACCCGATGCACCGGCAGCAGCGCCATACTGGTCAATTTTACGGCTATCTGAAGGCTGGAAGTAAGAACCGTTGTAGCCGGTATAAGTAATGCCGCCGTTGGTTTTAAATTTAAGGCCGTCAAAAATGGTAGCTTCTAATGACGAGTTAACCAAAAAGTAGTTGTTTATATTTTTATACTGATTGGTCTCGATTGAATAGATTGGGTTGTTATTTTTGGCCACATAAGTGTAAATAGGGTTAAAAAAACCGTAGTTGCCATTAGCATCTTTTATCTGGCTGGTTAATTTATTACCGCCATCAAGTGTTGGTGGCAACTGGTTTATATTACCTAAATTACCGGTACCAAATGGGTTATTTAAATTTTGGTAAGAGTATTTGGCACTGGTTGCAGATTTAAGCCATTTTGTTGGCTGATAATCTAAATTTTCACCTACGGTGATCCTTTTAAAGTAAGAGCCCAGTACAATCCCTTTTTGATCATAATAACCTATAGATGTTGATGACCGAACCTTTTCATTACCACCACGCACAGCCAAATCGTAATTTTGGGTTAAACCGCCTCGGTAAATGGCATTTTGCCAATCGGCATTGGTTAACGACGATGGGCTGGCCCAGTTGGCTAAAGTTGTAAAGTGTTTGTTAGGGTCGTTTGCGGCTACGTCGTTGGCCAGGGTGGCAAACTGTTGGGCATTTAGCAAATCGTACTGTTTAGGCTTGCTTTGAAACGCATTGTAAGCGTTAAACTCAACAACAGCATTGCCATCACCTTTACCCCTTTTGGTAGTAATCATAACAACCCCATTTGCCGCCCTTACGCCATAGATAGCCGTAGCTGAAGCATCTTTCAATACTTCCATTGATGCGATGTCGCTCGGGTTGATGTTATTGATACCGCCCGCATTTATCGGGTAACCATCAACCACGTATAATGGTGTGTTGCCACCACTGGCCAAACTACCAGTACCGCGTATTAACACAGTAATGTTGCTGCCCGGCGAAGCATCATTATTGGTAACCTGTACGCCCGCCGCGCGGCCCTGCAAAGCCTGGTCTAACGACGTAACAGGAACCTTGGCGATAGTTGCGGCGTTAACGGAGCTAATTGCGCCGGTAACATCGCTGCGTTTGGCACTACCGTAACCGATAACAACAACCTCGTTAAGGGCTTTATTTTCGGGTGATAATTTTATGTTTACTGTTGCGTTACCGCCAACTGCCGCTTCCTGGCTGGTGTAGCCAATAAAGCTAAATATTAGTGTAGCATTACTGCCTGCTGTAATTGAATAAGTACCTTCGGTATTGGTACTTGTTACGGCAGCGCCGCCTTTTACTTTAACGGTAACGCCCGGTATTGGCAGCCCGTCATCGGCTCCGGTTACCTTACCGGTAATTTTGCTTTGTGCATATCCAGACATACTTACCAGCATAAGTGCTAAGTTGATCCAGATTAAAGCCACAAACTTTTTGATGTGTAGTTTTCCTCTCATACATTAATTATTAGATTTTGAAAATTGGTTTGCGATCGAAGCGGTTCAGCTTTTTTTCATGTCGGCAAAATTTCACCGAACCTTGATACCAAAACTATACAACCCGCACAATCGATTGTACTACTTATGTTTAAATTGATACAACAAATGTTACACACATTTAAACATATGATTATCAATTAGATAAACAGAATACTGAGTATTAATGGTCAAAAAAATATCATAAGCGCTAAGCCGATACAACTTTTGATACAGACATTAGAGCTGTAATTTGAGGCAAAACAGCGTTAAAATAGATTGGGAGATAAGTGTAGATTTCCGGGGGAAGGCCAGAGTCCGCATAACGGAGGGATCAATTTATTAGCCGCGGGTTTCAACCCGTGGACACGGAGCTATACCCAATTCAAAGTTTTGTAGGAACGTTACCGTTAAATGTGCCGAACCCACGGTTCTCCTTATTGTTCGGCTCCTTTTTCAACGGGTTGAAACCCGTTGTTACAAAATGTGCCAGGGCTACGGCCTTGGGGAACTGTAAGCGCAAAACTTGACGAATTGAGGAAAAGACCTGGTAATACTATTTATTCCGAGCTGGTGAAGCTGACTAATTAAAAAGAGACCGCCATTGCGAGGCACGAAGCAATCCTTTACGTGCTAAGTCCCCTATAGTTCGTCATTGCTTCGTACCTCGTAATGACGATAGTTTAATCAAATTTAAACAGCTTCTTAAGACCTTGGGCTAAAGACTTTCCACTTAAAAAATAGGGCTCTTTAAAAACGACTCAAAGCCGATGGCTTAATTTTCAAAATATTGCCTTGCTTATCAAAGTTCAGGCTATCTAAACAAAGCTCGCGCAATACATATTCTTTATTTTGTGGATGGATGCGGTGGTATAAAATATAGTATTGACCGTTTTGCTGAAAAACAGTATGATGACCCGGCCCAACTGTTGTACTATCGGGTGTGGTTGCCAGGATAGGATCATACTGGCCCTCTGTCCATGGCCCAAAAGGTGTTTTACTTACCGAATAGCGAACCTGGTAAGTAGCATCAATAGCCTTCCCGTATGAATACATCAGGTAATACAAGCCGCCACGCTTAACCATATGCGGGGCTTCAAAATAATGGGGTGGCGTAATATCCTTTGGTTCGCCATCAAAAGTGACCATATCTTTTTTAAGCTTTACTGCCATACAATGGCCATTTACCCATTTAAAGCCCGATCCCCAGTATAAATAGGCCTGCCCATCCTGGTCAATAAAGCAATCGGGATCGATATTATGAACCCCCGGGTATTTATTGCCTGCAACCAGGGGTGTATTGTCGGCCTTCGCATTTTTCCACGGGCCAAGCGGGTGGCTGCTTACCCCTACCCACAACTCGCTGCCGACTGCTACGTACAGGTAATACTTGCCATTGGCTGCCTTACGGATAGACGGCGCCCATACCATGGAATTATTGGACGTTGGGCTTGTACAGGCTTGTTTAGTTGGCCAGTTAATATGTTCTGTTTTAAAGGTCACAAAATCTTTGGTCACCAATACGCCCAACTCGTTGCCTCCCCAGGGATCAATGGTTGCATAGATATAAAAAAGCCCCTTATCTTTAATTATGGTAGGATCGGCATAATAGCCCTTAACAACCGGGTTATTTATAGCCTTTGTTTGCGCGCCAACTGTCAGCAAAAAACTAAAAAATAATGTTATCAGCAACGGCGTTTTAAATATCCTCATGAAGCGCAAATTAACAATTTTATCAATTACCGGTATCAATTGTGCTATTGGCTAAGCTAAAATATCTTCATGCTCCTTATTTTTCAGTTCGGCAATGTATTCAGATGGCAGCATACCAAACTCTTCTTTAAACACCTTTGCAAAATAAGCGGCATTATTAAAACCAACTTCGTAGGCAACATTGGCAATGCTAAGCTTGCTGCGCTCCAGTAGCTGTACGGCACGCTGCAAACGGRTGGTGCGGATACAATCAACCGGCGTTTTACCGGTAAGGTTTAATAATTTACGGTAAAGGGATACCCTGCTCAATGCCAGGTGCCTGGCCAGCTCTTCTACCGAGAAATTGGGCTTGGTGATATTTTGCTCAATAAAATCGAGCGCGTTTTTCAGGAATTTTTCGTCTTCAGATATGACCACCACACCTTGCGATTGAATATCAACCTGCTTTTGATAGGTTTCTTTAAACGTTTGCTGCATCAGCAATAAATTGTTGATTTTGGACAGCAGGATGCCGGAATTGAATGGCTTAACAATATAATCGTTAGCCCCACACTCCAGCCCCACCAGCTGATCGTCTTCGCCGGCCATAGCGGTTAGCAATATAACGGGGATATGCGATGTACGGCTGTCTCCCTTTAGCTTTCGCGACAATTCAAAACCATTCATTTCGGGCATGGTTACATCGCTCACTATTAATTTGGGGTGCAGGGCAAGCGCTTTTTGCCAGCCTTCTTTACCATTTATGGCCTCAATAATGTGGAAATGATCTTTCAGGTTCTCTTTCAGGTAAAAACGCATATCATCATCGTCTTCAATTAATAAAACCGTTGGTTTTTTGTTTGAGCCCTGTATGCCATCGGTGTTTTTTAAAGTTGGCAGTGTATTATTTTCCTGTATTGCAGGTGCAAGCGTCAGTTTCTCGGTTTTGCCTTCAAATGGTATACTTACAATAAAACAACTGCCATATTCGGGTTCGCTTTCCAGCCTGATAGTTCCGCCGTGTATTTTTATGAACTCTTTTGTGATTGATAAACCTATTCCGCTGCCCTGGTTTAACAGGCTTTCGGGGATATCATCCTGGAAAAAACGTTCAAAAATCATCTCCTGGTTTTCCTTCGTAATCCCGATACCTGTATCAATTACCCTGATTTCGAGCATCCTTTTATCAGCCGGCAAATTAGCAACCTGCGGGGTATTTAAAATTACACTGATGCTGCCGCCTGCCGGCGTAAACTTAAACGCGTTTGATAGCAGGTTAAACAGTATCCTTTCTATTTTATCCTGGTCAAATTTGGTAGTAAATGAGTGCAGCTCGCTTTCAAAAAGGTATTGAATTTTCTTTTGATGGGCTACATCTGTAAATGACGACGAAACCTCCTTTATAAATTGAATGATGTCGCCCTTGTTTAAGCTAAGCTTCAATTCGTTATGCTCCATTTTCCTGAAATCTATCAACTGGTTAACCAGGTTAAGTAAGCGCTTGCTGTTGCGCTTAATCATGGTTAAATGATGTTGCTGATCGGGGTTATCAGATACCTTAATAAGATCATCAATTGGCGACAGGATTAATGACAATGGCGTACGAAACTCGTGGCTGATGTTAACGAAGAATTTAATCTTCATTAAATCAAGCTGGTGCATGCGCTGCGCTTCTTCGCGCTGGCTGGCAAGTTTTCTTTCAGCCTCTATCTCGGCCTGTTTAAATTCAAATTGCCGCTCCAGTTTGGTTATACCGCGGTGCCTGATGTAAAACAACAGCCCAAGGGCAAGCAGCATGTAAGCGATGTAGGCTAAAGGTGTTTTCCAAAAGGGCGGCTGGACAGTAATTTTTAGCGAAATCTCTTTACCTGTATTCAATTCCCTCACTTTAAAAGTATAATCGCCACCGTCAAGGTTGGTGTATGTAACACTATGGCTGTTGGCCGGGAAAGTGATCCAACCTTTGTCAAAGCCTTCAAGGGTATACTGGTAACTTATTTTATTGGGATAAAAATATTCGTTGGCGGCAAACTCTATATCAAATACATTTTCATTATGGTTCAGGGTTATCCATTCTGTTTCCGCTATGGCTTTATCCAGCACAACCCTACCTTTTACCGAATCGCCGGCGGCTACGCTTTTATTAAATAGCCTAAAATCGGTAAATACCAGTTTGGGGTTGGGTTTAAGGGTGTTTATTACTGCAGGGTCAAATAAATTAAACCCATGTGCGCCACCAAACGCCATTTGCCCGTTCCTTAGTTTTGTCGCGGCATATAAATTAAAATCACGGGCCTGTAAACCATCGGCCTCATTATAATTATCAACCTGGAATTTATACTGCCCGCCTGCCGGTGTTAAGCTGATGTTTGAAAGGCCGTTGGTTGTACTTACCCACATCCGGCCCTGGTTATCTTCCAAAATGTTCGACACATTATTTACCGGCCAGCCCATGCCCTTATCTACATTTAAAAATGTGTTGGTTTGGGTGTTAAGTATGCTGAGGCCACTTTTTGTGCCAATCCACATTAATCCGCGGCTATCCTGGGTTATAATATTTACATCGCTGCCGGCAAGGCTGTTTGGATTTTTAGGCAGATAGTAGTAATGCCGCACCCGGTTTGTTTTGGTATCTATTACATCAACGCCCTTATCGCGGCCTATCCAAATGTTTTGCTGCCTGTCCCGGTAAAAAAAAGCGGTATAATCAGATACCATTTTATACTCGGGATGGCTAAAGGTATTGCTTTTACGGTCAAGCACATTCAATCCGCCGGCAAAGGTTCCTACCCATAAATTCCGGGCGGCATCTTCAATTATGGTATAAACCCGGTCGTCGGTAATGGTAGTTTTATCTTTATCGCTGTGGCGGTAATGGGTAAACTTTTTACCGTCAAAACAGTCCAGGCCACCAAAATAGGTACCTATCCAAAGTTTATTTTCATGATCAACGTATAAGCTTATGATAATATCGATTGATAAACTATTAGGATCTACAGCATCGTGCTTGAACTGGGTATATTTTTTGGTTTCCGGGTTAAAATTAATAAGGCCTCCCCCGTTTGTGCCTATCCATAAATTACCGTTCCGTTCTTCGGCAAAAGCATTAATATCCTCATAGGGCAGGCTGTTTTTATCTGTTAATAAATGCCTGTAAACCGGGAATTGCATAATGGCGCTATGGTAATAACTTATGCCCTGCTTAAAAGTGCCCGCCCAAACAATGCCGGCATCATCCCTGTATAAAAAAACACTGTTGCCGCTAATGGATTGCGGGTCATCCTCTTTATTAACCAGGTAGCTTACCTTATGGGTTACCGGATCAAGCACGTTGATGCCGCCATGATCGGTACCTATCCATATTTTGTTATCATCGCCCTGTATTACGGTATTTACAATATTGGAGTTTAGCCGGCCATCGGGCGTATCTTTACTAAAGTGTAATAGCGAATAGTTTTGGGTATTGAAGCAGTAGGTACCAAAAGGTCCAGCGGCCGAATAAATCCACAGGTTATTTTTATTATCAACTGCCAGCGTGTACGATTCCAGCTTATATAAGTTAGCCTTGGCCAGGCCATCAAAACGTTTGACGATTTTATTTAACCGGGTATCTAACAAATCGATAATACCATCGCTATAAATTAACCAAACAGCATTGTTTTTTGTAACCGCCACATCCATTATGGCATCTGAATGCAAAATGGTTTTTGAAAAGGACGATGTGCAATAAAACGACGTGGAACTGTCGGCAGGGTTATACCTGTACACGCCTTTATTTTTGGTGATAAACCAAAAGCCGCCGTCTTTATCCTTTCGTATGAGGGTTACATCGCTGGTTATAATTTTATAACGCCTAAGCTCATCGGCAACATTAATGGCAAAGTTCTCGGTTGTGGGGTCATAAATACTGATGTTGCTGTGCGTAAATATCCACAGCTTTTTATCAGGCCCTTCGCTGATGCGCGAAACAAAGCTTTCACTTAGCGAATTAGGGTTATCGGCCTCGTGTTTAAAAACCTTAAATTTAAACCCATCATACCTGCTGAGGCCCGAGTTTGTGCCAAACCACATGAACCCTTTTTCGTCTTTAAAAATACAATTGACGTGATTATCAGATAAGCCATCGGTAATATCCAACCGCGAAAATTTATATAAATGATTTTGGGCAGACAGCCACTGATGGGTAAAAACAAGAAATATAAATGTTATATAAACTTTAAAACTCATTATTTAGCAATTACCAACAATCGATTGCGGGGTTTAATAATCCGGTTTACGGGATTTATAAAATTACATAATAAGTGTTATATTAACATCAATATATTTTAATTATTAAAAAGAGGTTAACCTACCCTGGTACCAAGTGTGTAGGCCTTCCTGAATTCTTTTGGGACACATAGCTTATGGCGTTTAAATATCCGGTTGAAGTTTGAAATATTATTGAAGCCGCACTGGTAAGCAATTTCGGCGATGGAATGCGTGGTGTTAATAAGCATACGGGATGCATTGCCCAGCCTGATATCATTAAGGCTTTCAATAAACGATTTGCCTGTGCTTTTTTTCAGGAACCGGCAAAACGAGGCCTCGGGCATGTTGGCTACCGTGGCCACTTCGGCAAGTGTTATACGCTTGTCGAAATTGGTTTTCATATAATCAAAAACCTTATCAACACGCCCGTTGGTATACCGGAATTTTTCGTCCGAAAAGCCAGGATCAGATAGCATCCTCCTGTTTTTGGATGTAGATAGGGTGTGCAGTATAGCAAGCAGCTCCAATACCGAGTTAAAGCCATCCTTATTGCTAAGGTTTAATATACGCCGGGTGATATCGCGGGTGGTTTCATACGAGAAAACCAGGCCACGCCCTGCGTTTTCAAACATGCTTTTGATAAAAAACAACTGGTTACGTTGCAAAAACTTTTCATCAAATAAATCAGTATGAAACTGAATAGTAACCTCATTAATGGCCTCGCTGGTACATTCGCCCGTAAACCAGCCATGGTAAACGTTTGGGCCGATAAACACCAGCTCGATATCGTCAATAGTTTCCATGCTATCGCCAATAATGCGTTTGGCGCCTTTGGCATTTATGATCAGGTTTAACTCATATTCGTTGTGGTAATGTAAAGGAAAATCAAACTTTTCCTTCACTTTCGAAAATATCGAAAAACAATCGCCCATATTCAGGGACGTTGTTTCGCGCATCACATTAGGAACCGACATTTGATACATTTAAATTATTGGCAACCAGGAATTACGGTTTAAAGCGTAAAACTATGCGATTGCCTTTTTTTTTAATGCCACAAATGTTACAGTTTCTACAGCAAATGTTAACCGGATTTTTTTTATACCATGCTTTGGCAGCCAAAACAAGTGATAGTGTCAGGTGAGCAGTACAGAGCATTGAGTTAAAAGGACATTATTATTTTTGACTTAACGGAGATAGTTAAACCAATGTTCCAAACCACAGTCATTGCGAGTATCTATCAGGATGATCCTGAAAAAAAATGTTATGACGTGCAACGGATATAGTTAAACTAATGCACTAAACTATCGTCATAGCGAGGTACTAAGCAATCCCAAACTATGTGGGACTTAGCATATAGGGGATTGCTTCGTACCTTGTAATGACGGATTTATAATATATTGATTATTAATGTTTTTTTGTAGAGACGCATCACATGCGTCTCCCACATGCAAATCGAAGCCGGTCTGAAGGGAGACGCATGTGATGCGTCTCTACAAAAATTCCGGTCGCAGCCATGTCATTACTGCTTTTTTCAGCATAGGCTGATGGTCACTAGCAACGGCGGTCTGTTTTTTAATTTCAGACAGCCTCTTAGAACTTAAAACTTTCGACTTAGGACTATCATCATTAACCTACCATCAGGTGGCCTTGCCGGCTATTTCTGTAATTGCTTTTACCAGCTTATCCAGGTCGGCAAGGGTGGTGTATACGTGCGGGGTTATGCGCACCAGGTTTACATTTTCAAATACAATGGATACCTGGTGAATTTTATATTGACTAAATAACGCGGCATCCAGTTGCGCGGGTGTCACGCCATCAATAGATATGCCGCAGATAGCGCAGGAGTATTCGGGTTTTAACGAGGTATGCAGCTTTACTTTGGGCAGGTGCTGTACTTTGGTAGCCCAGTAATTTTTAAGATAACGGATGCGATCCTCCTTACGTTTGCTGCCAATAGCCAGCTGAAAGTTGATGGCCTCGCCTATCCCCTGCTCTATCGGAAAACTGCGGGTACCCAGGTTTTCAAACTTGCGGATATCGGGCCCCAGTGGGTTATCATCGCATAAAAGGGGCATCACCTTACTTATTTTTTCTTTTTTAATCCACATCATGCCACTACCGATGGGTGCCGACAGGAATTTATGCAGACTGGTGCCAAAGTAATCGCAATTTAAATCGGGAATCTTGAAGTCGAGCAGCCCGAAAGAATGGGCCCCGTCTACAATAACTTCTATACCCCGGGCATGCGCCATATCGCAAATTTTGCGTACAGGCATAATCTGGCCTACATAGTTTACTATATGCGTAACGTGTATTAGTTTTGTTTTGGAGGTGATGGCATCCTGGTAAGCTTTTACAATCTGCTCGTCATTCTCAATAGGGAAGTCGAAGGTAAGCTGTTTGTATACTATACCTTCACGCAGGGCCCGCTGCCGATAGGCCTGTACCATATGCGGATAATCTAACTTTGCGCCAATCACTTCATCGCCACTTTTCAGAGGCAAGCCGCAGATGATGGTATTCAATGATTCGGTAGCGTTACGGTTTACGGCAATTTCATCGGGCAGGGTACCGGCCAGCAAGGCAAGCTTTTCGCGCAACGGCTCGCGCCCCTGGTCAAGGATGCGCCACATAAAGTACGACGGGCCTTCGTTGGTAAGCTGGTTATAACGCTCTACAGCCTGCTGTACCACAATTGGCGACGGCGACACACCGCCATTGTTCAGGTTGATGATATTGGCGCTTACCGAGTACGACCGCTGGATAACGCCCCAAAAATCCTCGTCCTGCGCCACCTCTTGCGGCGTTAAACGGCTTACCCTGTTTAATGCTGAAGTCCAGTCGGCTGCATGTGCCTGGTTAAACAGGCTTGTAGCCGAAAAAGCGCCGGTAAGTACGGCCGCCTGTTTGATGAAACTGCGTCGATTATTGGTCATGACCGAATTTAGCATATTTGATGCATACAAACAAGCAATCGACACCTGTTTTTTTGTTGTCTTAGCTGCGGAGATTACTGATTAGAAGCGATTTAATGAAATGTATTAATTAAGCTGTTACACCACCGCCTTTGCAACAAACATTGCTTTATAATACTTCCAATACCCCACGCCTAAAAGCAGGTTTGGGGCTACCAGGAAAACGCCCATCAGCCAGCCCGATGGCACAAGGAAAGTGTGAAACAACAACACATT
Organism: Mucilaginibacter sp. P4_C11; assembly: GCF_056402115.1. Taxonomy (NCBI): domain Bacteria; kingdom Pseudomonadati; phylum Bacteroidota; class Sphingobacteriia; order Sphingobacteriales; family Sphingobacteriaceae; genus Mucilaginibacter; species Mucilaginibacter sp. P4_C11. The sequence goes on from NZ_JBFUIA010000012.1 coordinate 94,156, forward strand.
TAAACTGATAGGGAACAGTACTACTGCCGAAAAGGGCGCGTAACGGTTAGTGAGCAGCGACAGGCCGCCTGTTATCTGTATTACTTTTTGAATAGGATAAAAGTACCCGGTACCTTTTAACCCGGCGATGAATGCACCCGCAGCACCGGTATGTAATGGCTGGTACGGTATAAAATGCAGAAAATAATCGAGGCCAAACACCAGGTATAAAAAGCCAAGCAGCAGACGGGATATAAGGACGGTGGTTTTCATTGAAATTGATTGATGTTAATTATCTGAGTATGATCGTTATTGGTTCCACGGATCTAAAAATTCCAAATCTGCAATATTTTTAAAATCAGAAGTATTATGTGTGATCAACGTCAGATCACCGACGATGGCTGTAGCTGCAATGATAGCATCAGGGAGTTTAATGCGATGGCCTTTACATATGATTATCGTTTTATCTACAACCTGATCATTAATTTCGAAAACGATGCTTTCTGAAACAAAATCTTGCAACGTTTTATAAACATCATCAGACGTATTAAACCTAAGGACTTCAATTTTAGTAACAACAGAGATATTGGGAGTTTCATCAACTATAGCATGCATGAATTTCATGCCTGATTCAGGTAATTTGTTATCCAAATACCCGATTACCACATTAGAATCTATTAAATATCCCTTTCCCACTCGTTTCTACTTTGTTCGATTGAGTTTTGAAAGTTGTTATATTCCTCTTCAGAAAGATTAAGTGAGCCGGCAAATCGTTCGGAGAGTTTTTGCTTTGGCTTACTACTTTTCTCAAGAACCTTCACAATATGTAAAGCTTCAAGATCTTCGATCAGTTTGTACGCTTTACTATTATTTATCTGAAGCAAAACCGTTTCCATCTTTAGTTTATCTTTTACCAAATATACAAAACTTATCTTATAGATATATTCTATTCATTCACCCGCCGCCGGCACCAGCTTTGCCTTCAAATCCGGGTCTTTCATATCCTTATCCAGCGGGAACATAGGGCGCTGAATGCGGTGGTACGGCAGGCGTTCGATGTTCTGATCAACCCCGCCGGGGGTTATGGCCAGCAGCCAGTCGGCGCGCATGGCATATAGTTCGGGTTCAAGGTAGCCAATTTTTACTACCACAATACCGGCGGTGCGCGGGTTTAGGCCCAGGCGGGTAAAGTCAATTTCTTTGTGATAGGGTTTGCGCTTTTGGGTGATGATCACATGTACACTGCCTACCTTTACCACGGCCTCCACTTCGGCATCCTTATCGCCGTATTGGATAGATTCTACCGTGCCCGATAGACTTACGGGTGGTGCAAAACGGGCATCAACGGCTGCGCCGGCCAAACCATCCACATGGCCGCCTACACCCGCGGCAATGGCGCTTTTTATCAATTGCGGCGCAGGGATGGATGCATACAGCAACGATGGGCCTGCATCGGTTTTAAACTCCGGCCGGGCCAATATCTGTGTCAGTGTCCAGGTAGCATCTCCTGCCCCGCCAGCCGTCGGGTTATCGCCCGAATCGCTGATGTAAAATGGATGTTTTGGGCTGGCTACGGCCTTATCAAGGCATTCTGTTAAAGTACCTGTTGGTGCTACAAATTCAAAGGCTTTGCGGGCATCCCAAAAGTTTTGGGCCAGCTTTTCGGCGGTGGCTGTTACCACGGTTTTATCGTCGCCGGTTACCATTACTACGGCATGATTGCGCGGCTCATCGGCCCAGGCGTAACCAATCCAGATGGCGGCATCAATAACTCCCGGCTGTACCGAAGCCGGGGCTACGGCCTTATATATGCTTTTACCGGGCTCAATCCGGGTGCTTGTTTTTTCGCCGGGCAGTAAAATAGGGATAGAGATGTAAGCCTTGAATGCCGGTTTTCCTTTACCGGTTTCAATCCGGCTGAGGAGGTTTGCAACAGCCCGTTGTTTGGTTTGCATGGCATCTTCATGCGGGGCCATGCGGTAGCAGGTAATCAGGTCGGTATTTTGGGCCAGCCGCCAGGATACATTGCCGTGCAGATCCATAGATGTGGAGATAAGTGTTTTTGTGCCCACTACTTCCCTGATCCTGGTTATCAGGTCGCCCTCCGGGTCATCCAACCCAACCACGCTCATGGCACCATGAATATCAAAATACAACCCATCATAAGGCAGGTGTTTTTTAAGCGAATCTAAAGTTTTACTAACCAGCGACTCATAAGCTGCCCTGGTGACCGCCCCGCCGGGCAGACTTTTGCCCACCAAAGCCGGGAACCAAAGCGCGCTTTTGCGCAAAGGCGAGTCGGCAGCCATAAATGGGTACGAACTAAAAACTTCGGCCCCGTATTTGGCATGAAAAGCAGCTTCATCCGTTAGTGCCGGCGAAAACGTGCTCGACTCGATACCCAGGCCGCAAATGGCTATCCGGGGCAATGGTTTCAGTGTAGACCTGTTACCAGATGGCCTGCCGCTGTGTTTGAGTTTATTGGGCAAGGTGGCCGCCAAACAAAAAGTAAGGCTAAATAATAGTATTGCCGGTATGGAGTGTTTAAACATAGCTATTGGGTAAATTGCATTTCATCCTGTTAATACCTCCAACTTTTCAAATCCGCTCCCTTTGGTGCTCTGTTTTTAACCTCAGCGGCCCATTTTTTGATGAACATTTGGTGGTAGCGCAGGCGGCTGATATAGTTGGGTTGGGTATGGTCGCCGTTCCAACAGTGTTCGGCGCGGTCGCCGTAGTCAACTTCACAGTTGCAGTTGGGGTTATTGAGCTTTTTGAGCACGTCTTCGGCGGTGTAAACGGCGTTGTTGAGGTAGTAGGTGTCCATATCGCCTACGTAAATATGGATTTTGCCTTTCAGGCTGTTGCCAATTTTTGGCCAGTCGCGTTGGATGATGTGCGTAAGATCAAAGTGCTCACGCCAGTAGGCGGCAACCGAGGTATCTATAGCGCCGGTATTTTTATCGTAGATGCGTTTGGGGTAACCATCCTTATCCATGGGCGAAAATACGGCCTCCCAGATATCAAACTGACCACCGCTGCGGCTGCGTGTACCTATTGCCAGTTCGCTTTGGTTAACCTCTTTCATGGTCGATCCTACGTGGCCCAGGTAGTCGCGTTCTTCAGGTCGCGGCGTCTGTTTAAAATCTGACGACAGGAAATAGGCGTTTTTATCGTTATAAAGGTTGATGGTCATGTAGTGATGAAAATCTACCGGGTCGGGGCAGGCGGCATAGCAGCCATTATACTCGTTGGGATAAAAAACCTGCGCGGCCAGCACTTCCCAGCCACCTGTGGAGCCGCCGTACATAAACCTGGCCCATCCTTTACCTATCCCCCTGAATTGCTTCTCAATCTCGGGGATCAATTCGTAAGTTATCGCATCGCCGTACGGACCAAGATTGGCCGAGTTTACCGCATATGAATCATCATAATACGGGTTGGCATGCTGAATCTCGATGGCCAATACCCGCGGGAAGGCCGGCCCTGTCCATTGCTTATAAAAATCGTAGGCCTCCTGCTGCACTATCCTGTTATAGCCTGTGATATGGAAGCGCGCCGAAGTATCGGGTTTCAAATTCGGGTCGGGCGGCGTGGTGCTGAAGCCTTCCAGGTCGGCAGGGAAATGCCCGTGGAAAATAGCCAGCGGATATTTCACATTAGGGTGCTCGTCGAAACCTGCGGGTATCAATATGTTTGCGCCAAGGTACATCGGCCTGCCCCAGAATTCGGTAAGCAGCTTGCTTTGAATTTTGATGTGTTTGATGTATTTGGTATCCTTAGGCGCTTCAATAGGCGGGATTACTTTGCTGATATTAAGCGTTAACTCATTAGAGGCAGCCGGGTCGAAATGAATTTTGACCGGGGCCGAATAAATATTACCCGGCGCCATATTCCAGTGCTGGCCTTCGCCCCTATCCATCGGCAGCTTTACGGTTTGCCCGGTTTTAAGGTGAAATGTTTCGTATTTATGTAAAAGCACCTGCACATAATAATCGCCGGCAGGCACATCCTTCAAACGTTCCAGCGGGTAACCGTAAGCCTGCACATCTATTAGTTGGCTGGTGCCCGGCTGCCACCCGTTTATATCCATCCCAAAAACCAGCTGCGATTCGGCACCGTCACTCACCTGGAAACGGGGTTCGGCTTTGTTGTTTTTTGATAGCAGCAATAGCAGCCTGCCATCCAATTCCTTGCTTTCGCCAAGCGAAGGGTCAATATTTACCCGGAAGGTTTGGGCGTTTACAAAAAACGGGGAGATAAGGAGTATGAATAAGATCAGCTTTTTCATGTAGGGCGGGTTTGGGATTAAATATAGGGAAAAAGATGAAGGTTAAAAAAACACATGTTTTTGGCGGTTTTTTTATTCTCTCGAGAGGGCGCAATGAGAGGCGCCGGTGCACTCATGTCGTGTGTACCTTAATGACCGATATATGCAGTACTAAAACGAATTAGCAACTGTATCCATGGCTTATAAGCACCTCCATTGACAACTAAACATCATACTAAATCGAATTAGCAATTTTACCCATACCCCTCAGCACCCCTATTTCGCGTTAGTGATTGTACCGGATACCGGCCTCGTGCGTAATGCCTGCAGGCGTATGAGGGGAAAGCACGACCCAGAGGGGAACGCCAAATATTAAATTGGTAAAAAGCTTCGGAGATGGTGCTAATTTTTTCAGATTCACTAAATAAATGCGGCACTTATTCTCTAAATTAATACCCAAATACCAACCTAACCATGCGCCGCTTTTTTGCTGTTGTTTTGCTTTTATTTCCTTTGTTTTTTGGCTGCGGCCGTCATGATAATAATCCCGCAAAGCCGGGTAAAAATGTTTACCGGGACACCAGCCGGCACGATGACTATAATGTGAGGATAGCTATACCAACGGCCTGGATAGAGAAGGTGCGGCATTTTGATTACAAACACAAGCACGCCAATTTATTGCTGCGCGAATTTGAAAAGTATATAAAACCCGATTCGCTTCTTAAAATCAAGGATGAGGGTGACGTAGATTCGGTTAGAAGAGGAATGGCGCTGCTAAACCCGCTGTTTATAAACCTTGACCAGGAACCAGGCGAAGAACTGGTATGCCTGATGGGCTGGGATGCGAGTTACCCCTCCATGGCGGTATTTAAAAACATTGCCGGTAACTGGTACCTGGTTTACCTGGAAGAATTTTACATGTTTTATTCGGGGCCGGAACTTTATGTATCTAACAGCTTTTCGCCAAACAAAACTTTCTACTTCAGGCGGGTATATGAACGCGGTTCGGGAGTTTACTCAGATGGTTATAGTTTTTATAAACTGATTAACAACAGGGTTTATCATTGCTTGGAGTTGACTAATGAAGCCCGGATTGAAGGATGGGGCTTATATATTAACCAGGATGTTAGCACAAGCTTTAAATTTAACAGCAACGACCTTAATACCGAAGATGCTGATGAAATTTGGGTTAATTATAAATACAAGTTTTTCCCCGGCGCTGTTAACGAAGGCGATTGCCCATGGTGTGCCAACCCTGACATTTCGCTTATTAAAGGAAAAGGCGGTGTAAATTACATATGGGATAATAAACGCCGGCTTTATAAACCTGATATTTCGCTCCAACAAAATGACACTGAAGAACTTACCGCCAAAAAGATAGCCTGTTTTGGAGATTTTGGCAACGACACCCTGTTTGTAGATGCCTTTCATGACCAGTTAACCAGGGTAGCAAAAGAAGGAACGCCGCAGCAAAAGGCCATCTTAAAAAAATACATGGCCATGGTTAAAAAAGATAAAGTGGCCAACACCCAAAAACTAAAAGTAACCACCCAAGTCGGCGGAACAACTTTTTACGGGCCGGATACAGCTAAAAAGAAGTGAAGACGCCTTGTTAGAATATCCGATTGTTTATTTTAAGGCAAGCCTCCAGGCTTATGCCCACATAATGAGATTTCACTCCAGGCATTTCATAAATTCACTTTTATATCTATTTTTGAACTATACGTACTAACCTTTTAATAAGTAACCTTATCGCATATGTTCTCCCGCTTATTTTCAAAGCGTAATAAACACCAGGATTTCTGGACCTGGTTTTCAAAAAACGCTGATAGCTATTTCAATTTCGAGCAAGATCAAAATAGCTTATTTACAAAGCTAAAATCAGAATTAGAAAAAATTAATCCGACGCTTACCTTTGAGTTTAGCCCTGTATTGGCTAATAATACCCGGGAATTCATTATTTCGGCCGACGGTATTAAAAGTGTTTTTCCGGTTTGTGCACGACCTGGTAGAACACGCCCCCGTATTAGCAAACTGGAAGATCATCGCCTTATGAGAAGGTTTGATTTGACTTTTTACAGATCCAGATAATGATAATAACATACCGTAGTGTCAGGCATATGTTTCATTGCCATTTATCAAAAACAATTGTATAATGAATATAAACGATGAGTACAAAAAAGTTGGTTGGGTAGTGGTCGGTTTTTGTTTGTTGGGAATTATGTTTTACACCGGGCCGGGACCTTTTAGTTGTGACAGGATTGCAAAACAATTTAAGACAACTTTTGAATGCAACCTGGTTTTAGATCACATTGAAAGCAATACGGGTACCGCTGAACTTTATGGTACCGACATGCTTACAAAAAAGGATACTATGATAGAAGAGCACACCAAGTGGATCATCACCAATATGAGCGAATTTGCCCGGGGCGATACTATCCGAAAAGAAAGAGGCAAGTACACGATTTATATCAAAAGAAAAGGAAAATCGATTACAATACCGTACCACTGTGACAGGGTATACCCGGACACAGCGCAATTCGGAAAATCCCTGACACACAATAGGTAGCACCTACAATCCATAGATGTGTAAACGCTGTAGCTCCCTAGAGAGCGCACCGGATTTAGCGATGGCAAGGGCGTGTTTACCTGCGTTCATCGTTCGCTTGTATAAACACACCCCTCCGCCCCTCTCGAGAGGGGAATCGCGCTTTCCTTCCGCTTTTTGCCACATTTCTCCGCAACAAAAAAGCCGGCAACCGTTACTGCGGGATGATTTGCATCCGGGAGACGCATGTGATGCGTCTCTACAAAAAAGCCGTCGCCATCCCCTCAACAAAAAAGCCGGCAACCATTACAGTTACCGGCTACATTTAACCAATTTATAAACCTATTATTTATCTGTTTTGTACATCGTCAGTTCGCACAGGTGGAAATAGTTGCCGCCGCCCCATGTTTCCAGTACTTTAAACCGGATGTAGCGGTATGGCGCTAAATTAGCCGGGAAGGTAAATGGCTCGCCGGCGCGTTCAAACGCCAGGTCGGCATCGGTGTTTTGGCCAGCCGGCAGGCCCGATGGCTTAACCGAGGTAAAGCTGCCAAGCATTACCCAGTTGCTAAAGTCGCCGTTTGAGCTTGGGTTGTTGCTGCCGTAAATTTCGAAGCGTTTTGGATTGCCGTAGTTATACAGGCCCGATTCGCGCTGCCAGATTTTCATTTTGGCCAGCGATGCCGATTGCCCCATATCAAAGGTGAACCAGATTGGGAAATTTTGGCCGGGGGTATGAAAACCAGGCTCGCCGGTGCTTTTATCCCACAGGTAATAAGTTTCCCAGCCGTAGGCCGATGGCACATCTGTTGGTAGGTTATAGGCCTTGAACAATGCTTTATCGCACTCCACAATATTGTAAATGGTTGGGAAGCTATCGGCTGTTTTTACCGGAAACGCAGCAACCGCATCGGGCGTTGGTTTATATGCCGACTGGTAACTTATTGGGCTGCCCAGTTTATAATCGGTTAAAGTTACCGAGTTATCATTTGGCCCGAATGATTTTTGGGCGGCAACACCAAGCTTATTGGTATACATCATGGTGGTTGATACGTTACCGGTATCGGCCTTGTTAAAGTTTAGCGTTACGGTACCGTCGTCATTTAACGAATATGGGTTTGACGTGTTATAGCCCCGGTTAAACAGCGCCGATATGTACGATGGACCATAAACCCGCACGTTGTTTAAATCCTGCCCTACCGATTTATTGCCATCGTTGTCATGTGCCACAATGGTGAAAGTATATACATACTCCTTTAAATTGGGGATTGATACGGTAATTGAATCGGCCGGACTATGCGAGGTGGCATTAACAACTACCGAATCGTTGCCGTTATTCCAGCTTACCACGTAGTTTTTGATGCTCGGATCGGGGCTGGGGTGCCAAACCAGTACGGCCCGCAAATTGCCGGTATGGTAGGTAACCCCGCTGGCTAAGCCAGGATAAGTTACCTCGTGATGATCTAAAAAAGATTTATAGTCTGTATCGTATTTTTTGCAGCCGGCCAGCGACAGGTACAGCAAAAAGAAAACAGCAACCTTGAAATTAATTTTCATTTTCTTAATTTTTAATTTTAACAACACGTTGTATTACAAAGGATTGCCATATAACGATACCTCAATAGCGTTTACATAGTTTAAGCCGCCAAACGTGCGCGACACATCCAGCCTGATAAACTTGGTAGCCGGTGCAGCAAACGGGATGGCAAAGTTTACACCCGCGGCAACAAAGGCCAGATCTGACGCGTTGGCCTGGTTATTTGGCAAACCCGAGGGCGGCGGCGGAAACGCGAAGTTGCCCAGGTTAACCCAATCGCCGGATATGGTGCCCGGTGCCGAGTTTTTTGGCAGAACGGAATCATGCGGATTATCAACCGTGGTGCCCCATAGGGTAAAATTCTGGATGTTTTGGTACGAGTAGATACTGTTAAGCCTTTCCCACAGCACAAAACGGCTCAGCTTGGCGGTTACACCCAAACCGAATGTACACTGGTTGGTTGGCGCGCCTAAAGTATGCCAGCCCGGTTCATTGGTGCTGCCATCAAACAAGTATTTTAACTCCCAGCCGTAGCCAATAGGGCTATCGCTGCCCAGGTGGTACACATAAAACTTGCTTTTATCCAGCAGGGTTTCAAACAGCGGTGTTAATGTTTTAAACAGGGTATCGGAGTGGTTGCCAAACCTGTCGGTAGTGTAAATACCAAATTTGGTGGCTACAGCACTAAACCCACGTACCGAAAAGTTAACGGTATCGGTACTGATGTAGTTAGGGTCCTGCTCATCGTACTTGTTGGTTTTGGTGTTAAAGCTAAGCACGTGCATGGCAATGGGCGCTTTATTGGGGTTGAGGCCAAAAAAGTTTGCGCCGCCAAAATCGGCAGTAATGTTTAGTGCGGCGTTAACCAATTCGTAGTTTGGTGTAAGCGGGTTTACCTTTACCGTAACCGGATCCGACATGATATTGGCACGGCTTACGGCATACAGCGTAACCGTGTACTCCTGGGCACGGGCAAAGCCATCAACCGTAATGGTATCGGTATAATAGCTGGCCTTGGTTTCGCGCACGGTTTTATCGTTTATGGCGTATTTGGCCAAAACGTACAGCAGGTTTTTTGAATTGGGCAAGGTATAGGTTAACCTGGCGCTGCCGTTTAAATTGGTTACGTTAACGTTGGTTACAGGCCCCGGTTTGGTAGGATCGTTAGATACCACCTCGATGTTCGACTCGGCTTTTTTACAGGATGCAAAAAGCATCATGAGCAACACGGGCGCTAACAGCAAACCTGAAATGTATCTGCGGTTATTGATCTTTTTCATAATTTATATTTTAATATTAATCATTTGAAATTTTTACAGCACCGGTAAACTACCAGTATGGGTTTTGGTTAAGGTTATTATCCACCACAATATCGCTTGTCTGGATAGGCCATAAATAATCCTTAATGCCAAACACGGGTATAATAACCGTTTGCGGGCGGTAGTAATTTGCGGCATCGCCTTCGTTAACGTTCCAGCCCTGTATTGGCCTGCTCAGCACATCCTGCAATTCTTTCCAGCGGCGTAAATCCCAGCCGGCCTGGCCTTCAAAGCATAACTCAATCCTTCTTTCGCGATGGATGATCTCGCGCAGGCCATCTTTGGTATTTGGCTTATCGGGTGTTTTTGAATAGCTGCCCCATGAAGCCTGTACGCCACCCAAACCTGCCCTTGCCCTTACTTTATCTATGTAAGTATAAACTTCGGCAACAGGCCCCTGCGATTCGTTAAGCGCTTCGGCATAAAGCAGGTAAAGGCCTGCCAGGCGCATCCGCGGCATATGAAAATCAACGGCGGTAAAAACCTCATCATAAACCGACAGGTAGTTGGCCAGTTTTTTGGGCCACATACCGGTAATATTGGTGCCGCTCAAACTTTTTGGGCCTGCCAAGGCATAAGGGCCACGGGCTTGCACGTAATAAGCGCTGCTTTCATCAAGCTTGCCGTTGCCAAACCAGATGCCGCCGTCGAAACCGATGCTGGCATAAAAACGCAGCTCGCGGTTAAAGTGGCCTTTTGCTGTTTGATAGCCCGATTTGATGTACGATCCATTGGCATCATCACCGGTTTGCGGGGTGTAGCGATTGGCATAGTCAAAGGTTTTATCCTCGTTAATGGGCACACCATTGCTGGTATAATACAACTCGGCAGTTGAAATAGGCACCGCGAATGTTGATGGATAGGTTGATGCCAGGCTTTCAGATTTATCAGTCATCCTTGGGATAGTAAAGCCCTGGTAACCAAAACCGTAATTTAGGGCCCAGATCAGTTCGGGGTTTTGCTCCCATTTATCGGTGATCATGGCCTGCAGGGTTAATACCTTTTTCAACTTATCTGACACGTTGCCCACACTTACTGTTGGCGGCGTGTTGTACAGGTGCAGGCCCTGCGCCTCGCACTCGGTTATAGCGGCTTTACAGGCATCGGCAGCCAGTTTCCATTTGTTAGCATCGGCGCTTGCCGAAAAAAGCAGTTTGCCTGTATTATCCTTGAAATTAACATAATCGGGGTTGCCGTTAAACAGCGGGCTTGCAGCCGTGGTTAAAACCTCGGCCTTTACACTCATGGCAATAAATTTTGTAATGCGGCCAAACTCGGTAGCCTGGCTTTCAATAACAGGCGGCAAATCGGGTATGGCATCATCCAATAACGATACCACATAGGCAAACGATTCATCAACCGACGAGCGACTGCGTTTTACATCGGCCGTGCTGGCGTTAACCGGGTTATTGGTTTTTATTAAAATGATGGGGCCGTACAACCTTATCATGTAATAATGATAGTAGGCCTTTAAAAATTTAACCTCGGCAATCCATCGCTTTTTTTCTGATGCGCTTAAATCAATAGGCTTATCAATGTTTTCGAGCATGATATTACACCTCCTGATGGCCTGGAACAAATTGCTGCCCCCGTTGGTGCCATCCCAGTAGTTGATGCTTGGGTTTGCGGTGGTTTGCAGGCCCCTGATGATGTTAAAGCCCACCTCGTTAAAGTAATGATCGTTAAGGGTGTTGGGGTACACAATTTCTGACGATGTTGCAAAACCCGGATCATTTACCACGTTGTTCATCTGCGTCATGGTAGCGTAGCACGAAAACAGGTAGTTTTCGGCCTCGTTACGGTTACGGAACGCATATTCAAGCGTGCCCACATTATCGGGGGTAACATCCAGGTATTTTTTACATGAAAGGCTCATGGAACACAGCACAATCACACAAATCAATTTATAATATGACGATTTCATATCTTCTGCTTTTTTCTGTTAATTATAAATTCACGTTTAAGCCTATGTTGTATACTTTTTGTATCGGGTACGCAAAGCCGTTACCACCCTGCTCAGGATCCCATAGTTTGAAAGGGCTCCAGGTAAGCAAATTCAGGCCGTTAAAGTAAATTCTTAAGTTAGATACCCTTAATGATTTGGCTATGTGTGCAGGCAGTGTATAACCAACCTCTAATGATTTAAGGCGCATAAAGCTGCCATCGCGCAGCCACCAGGTGCTTGGCTGTAGGTTGTTTGATATCACGTTTGAGTTAACACCCAGGCGCGGATAGGCTGCATACAAATCCTGGTGCTCTTCGCTCCAGTGGCTGTTGGCAAACTCGCTTAATACCTGTGTATTGCCGTACACATAAGGATCAGGACTCTGAATAAAAGGGCTTACCCTGGTTGGGTCGACAAAGAACGATACCCTTGCCTGGCCCTGGAAAAATGCCGAAAGATCAAAGCCTTTATAGCCGGTTGAAAAACCAAAGCCATACACAATTTCGGGCGTTTGCGGATAACCAAGATAGGCCTGGTCAAGCACATCAATTTTACCGTCGCCATTTAAATCGCGGTATTTAATATCACCGCCCTGTGGCTTTATACCGCTGCCATTAAAGATCTGGGTGGGCGAGTTTGCCGCTTCCTGGTCGTCAACAAACAAGCGTTCGGCAACGTAGCCGTAGCCGCGGCTGATGGGCTGGCCAATAGCGTGGCGCCATGGCTCTTTATAGTCGGGCTCCTCGATGTAAGTGTACTTGTTATTGGAGTAGGTAAAGTTACCGCGGATTGACGCCCAGGCACTCTTGCCAAAGCTTTGTTTATAATCCATAGATAAATCGATACCCTTTGAATCAACCACGCCCAGGTTGGCGCTGATAGGCGCTTCCAGTCCTTCGCTTACAGGGATGCTGGTACGTTGTTGCAAAATATCATAGCGGTGGTTTTTATAAAACTCGGCCACGATGTTGAAATTTTTCAAAAGCGTCATTTCAACGGCAACGTTGGTTTGTCTCGAGGTTTCCCAGGTTACATCGGTATTCTCGTAGTTCTGGATGGTTACCCCTTTACGCTCGTACTGGTTATTGATACCAAACTGCGCATAATTATAACCCTGGTTAAACTGCACCACCGATTGGTAGAAGAAACGCTGCGAACCAATAGCATCGTTACCTACCAAACCATGGCTGGCGCGGATTTTTAAACGATCGACGATACCCGGTGTCCACCAGTCTTCGTTAGATACTACCCATGATGCACCAATGGTTGGGAAGAAACCGTAACGGTGATTGGCCGAAAAGCGCTCTGATCCGTTATAGCCGAAGTTAAACTCGGCAAAATACCTGCTTTTAAAAGAGTAGGTTACCCTGCCTGCCAGGCCAAGGTTACGATATGGCAAGGCCGATAACAAATCGCCGGCATTGGCATACAACGTTTGCTGCTGTGTACCTATCAATGTGGTGTTTATGGTATGACTGCCGAATGATTTGGCATACTCCAAAGCACCCTGTAAATAAATAAAGGTATTTACCTGCGTGCCGCCCGGCGAGTAGCTCAGGTATTCCTGCGCTACGTTGTAGCCTGTTGGCTGCGGGTTAAGCCAGGTAAGGGTGTACTTGTTGGTTTCCTTATCGTAGGTATTAACGTTATAATAAAATGGCGAATAGGCCGATTGTGAGGTGAAATAAGAATACCTGTTGGTATTAAATAGCCCCCTGAACTTTAAACCATCGGTAATAAACTTAAGGTTTTGGTTTAACTCCAGCTGGGCCGACATCCTTGACTCTGACGAGTTTTTATGCCCCCTTAATAAAGCCGCGTAGGGGTTATTATAGGAGATACTGTTGCTTGTAGAGCCACCTGTTAAACCGGTATTACCAAACAGGATGTGCTGGGCGTTCAGGTTTGCCGAATCGGCCGGGAAATAAGCCGGGAACAACACGGGGCTGGTATGGATGGCCACGTTATATAAATCGGACGCGAAAGAACCATCGGTAGTAATAGGGCCGTTATATTCGCTAAACGTACCGGATAGCCTTACCACTACCTCGGTGGTTTTGGTCATGTTTACGTTGATGTTTGAACGTAACTGGTAGTTTTTGAATTTAACGTTATTGTTGTTATTGTTGCGGATATCGTCTTTCAATACACCGTTATCCACATTGTATGCGCCTGCTATATAGTAGCGGGCAATGTTACCGCCGCCGCTCACGCTTAAATTATTACGTTGGGTGGTGGCGCGTTTTTTAAACAACAGGTTAAGCCAGTCGACAGCCGGGTATACGTATTGGTTACTGCCAGGCGTGCCGTTTATGGTATTCTGCGTGTTCCTGATCTTACTTTCGGGGAAAGGCAGGGGCAATTTAGGGTCGCGGGTTAGGGTTGCCTCGTTGTACAGGTTCATGTACTGTATCGGGTCCACAAGGTCCAACGTCTGGGTTGATTGCGAGGACGAATACTCCGACCGGAAATTGATTTTAGGTGCGCCCTCCTTACCCTCTTTGGTACTTACCAAAATAACACCGTTTGCGCCGCGTGCACCATACAGGGCTGTAGCGCTGGCATCTTTCAGGATAGAGAAGCTGGCAATATCATCCACATTTAAGCGTGCCAGGTCATTGGTTGATAGCTCCACGTTATCAATCAAAATAAGCGGATCGCGTTTGTAACCGAAGGTAGTTACCCCCCTGATGAAGAAGGAGGCGTTATCCTGCCCCGGCTGGCCGCTGCGCTGGTAGGCAATGATACCCGCTGCCTGCCCTGCCAAAGCGTTGGTTAAGTTACTTGCCGGTATTTTAAGTTCGCCAGGCTTTATGCTGGTTACCGAACCTACCAATGCCTCCTTGCGTTCTTTTTTACCAAAGGCTGTGACTACAACCTCTTCGGCAATCAGCTTGTTTTCTTTCAGGATGATGTTAAAGATCCTTTTATCGGCAGTAACAATAACGTGCTGCTCGGTAAAACCCACAAAGCTTATACGTAATGATGTACCCACGGGCACATCCAGTACAAAGCGGCCGTTCTCATCAGTCGACGTCGAGATATTTTTAACGTTTTCGGCCAATATGGTAGCACCCTGTATTTTTACGCCAAGGGTATCGGTTACCTTACCTGTAACGGTAACCCTGGTTTGCGAATAGGCACTGCCAAAAAACAGGGTAAGCACAAAAAGCATTGTGCAACGCCCCAGGATAAGGTGCCTGTTATTTTTTGAAAGTAGTTTACTAAAAATGTAAAGTGGCTTCATAAAATTTGGTTCATAATTTGTTATTCATTAATTGGTTTGCGATCAAATATTTGTTATCAAATGCAGGATCAGTTATTGGCGGGGAAAGCAATTTTTTTTGGATTGTTAAGCCTGGCATCTGCGCGGAGTTAATTGTAAAACGGTCGGCCTCTTCTCCATAAGGCCGTGGTTTTCTTAATCGCATCCGCCGGTTTTTCCGTTGCCTGTAATTGGTTGTTCTGCTTTTCTCCCCTAAGGTCAAGAGTCAAAATCTTCACATACTTTATGGGTTTAGTTAATAATTGGTTCTGTAAATGTAGGCGGGGAGCGTGCTCCAAAAAATGGATTTACTTTCAAAAAGGATGGACAATTTTATGATTTTTGACCACCAAAATGGGTTCGTCCATTAATTCCCGAACCCTGGGAAAAACAGCACTTTGGGGAGTGCAAAAAAGTTGAAACTTTTTGTGAATTTTTTGAAAAAAAGTATAGCATAAGTATCTCGTTTGTATAAAAAAGTATCGTTTTTTTATACGAAAAGAGCGTCTTATATAAAAAGGAAGGAAAGCTTAAGCCACCACGCCAAATTTGTACAAAATAACCTGGTGAAAGGCTTCGCCTGGGCTTAATGTGGCCGATGGAAAGTGAGCATGATTGGGGCTATCGGGATAATGCTGGCACTCCAGGCATAAACCATCAAAAGGCCTGTATGGCCTTGAATAATTGCCGGGGATTTTGCTTTGAAGGTAATCGCCGGTATACACAACTATTGAAGGATAGGAAGTAGCTACTTCAACCTGCCGCCCCGAGGCGTTATCTATAAGCAGCGCGGCAGGTTTCAGGGTATGGCCGGCATCGTTTTGCAGCAAAAAGCAATTGTTATAGCCGTTGATGGCATCGCCGCCTGCAATCATTTTATCCCTTAACACTTCGCCATTTAAAATTCTTTTACCCACTGGTTTAACCAGGCCGGTTGGCACGTAGGCGGCATCTACATCCAGCACGTTATCCGCATAAACTTTAAGGGTATGGTCAAAAATGCCACCCTCACCGGCAGATAGATTGAAGTAAGCGTGGTTGGTAAAACTGGCTACTGTTTGCTTGTCAGTTGTGGCCTTGTATGTGATTTTCAGTTCATTATCCTCGCTCCACTCATAAGTTACTACCAGCTTAAGGTTTCCAGGGTAGCCGCCATCTCCATCTTTACTCAGCAGGCTAAATGATACGCCACTTTCGGTTATTTGATAATCAAAAACCCGGGTGTTAAAACCGGCATTGCCGCCATGGTTGGAGTTGTTGGCATCATTGGCATCCAGGTGGTAAGCTGCTCCGTCCAAAGTAAATTCCGCCCCTCCAATCCTGTTGGCAAAGCGGCCTATGGTAGCGCCTAAATAGCATTCGTCGGCAAGATAGCCCGGCAATGAATGGTAGCCCAATATTACGTTTTCCAGGCTGCCCGCCCTATCCGGCACTACTGCCGATACCAGCGTTGCACCATAATTGGTAAGCTCCACGTACGCCCCTGAACTGTTTTCGAGCCTGAAAAAGTAAACCTTGCAGCCAACATGTTCGCCCCATTCCTGTTGCGATATCCTGTTTTGGCTTTTGATCATGATTTGGTTGGTGTTATGGCTCAAGGTAAATTAAATTATTGTAATTATAACACATATTTAATTAAGCTAAAACTATTTAGCTTGCTCAAATGATGCATAAGGGCAACACAAATATGCGTTGCATTGTTTATTTAGCCAGAAGTCTTAAGCCTTAAGTCCCAAATGCTACCCGGCATTTTTCGACCTAAAACTTAAGACTCCGGACCTAAGACTAAATTAATAGTTTGTCACGTTCAGTTGCTGCTTGGTCGTCTCTAAATGAGCCTTTGCACCGGCATGGGCACTGTCGAGTTGCAGCACTTTGGTAAACAGGGCCAGCGCTGCATCAAACTCGTGCAAACCCAGCATTCCTAATCCCTGTAAAAAGTAGGTATGAATGGTGTTGCGCAGGTTTAAATCGTCGTCGAAAATGAGCAGGTTGGGGAGGGATACGGCAAAGTAATCTATCTTCACTACATCATTTTCATGGGCTTTGCCATAGGCTATCAGCTTATCAAAAATCTGTTTGGCATGCTCCTGGTCGCCCAGTTTTTTCCAGCTTAGTCCCTGGTAAAAAATCTTATCGGGCTGCTGGTCATTATAGAATACAGCGGCCGACGGCTCGTCCAAACCGATGGTTGACTGGGTAAAATAGTGTTTGGCGGCATCAGCCTGGTTTAAACCTTCATAAGCACGACCCAGCCAATAATCAATATCGTTTTCCTGTGTACCGTACAGCTTGCCCTCGCCCAAATTATGCGGATAGCTTTTGGCCATATTTAAATTGGTAATGGCTTTATTAAAGTCGGCTTCGTCAATATACTGTTTAGCCAACTGCACCAGGCTAAACACGTATTGCCCAGATGCCTTGCCTTCGCCCCCCTCCCATGGGTGAAACTGGCGTTTCATCAGCAAACCGAGTGCCTTATCGTACTCGCCCGACAGGTTATAAAGGGTTACCCGTTCCAAATAAACGTCGTCGCGTTGTTCGGCAACTTCAAGGTTATCTTCCAGCAACTTCATCCTTTTATCAACAGGATAGTTGAGCCTTTTATAAAGCTGATCCAGCTCCATTAATACGCGGGCATCTGTTTTATCCAGTTCAAATGCCTTTTCAAAGTAGTTTAAGGCTTTATCGGCATTGTTTTGCTTGTTAAAATAGGCAATAGCCAAATTCCTGAACACCGTAGGGAATGTTTCGTCCAGCTTTGCCGCTTTTTCCCAGTTGCTTACAGCATCATCATACTGGCGCTTATCATAAAACAGGTTACCCAAATAGTAAGGCGCTTTAGCATCAGCGGGGTTAAGTTCCATAGCCAGCTGAAGGATCTTCACTTCATCCAAACGGTTAGGAAAGCACAGGTAAGGATCGGCCGCGGCGGCTTTTTCAAACCATTTTTGGGCTTCATCCTGTGCCCCGTTTTTATGGCAAAAATAGCCCAGGCTGTAATAAACCATTGGGTTGTTACCGTTATCCTTCAACGCCAACTGCAATAGCTCGCCAGCCTCGGTATATAAACCCGCGGCGGCATAATCAAGTGCGTATTCTATATAATTTTGATCGTCGTTTCTTGAAAGGGCTATCAACTCATCCAGGCATTTGGCAACCATACCGGCATTGCCTTCCAGCTTATAAAGCTGAATTTTTTCGAAAATAACCCCAAGGTTAAAGCCATCCCTTTCAAGCGCCACACCGGCCACATTTTGCGCCTTATCCAGCTCTTTCAGGTTGCGCAGGGCAGCCATTTTTATTACGTAGGCCTTGCTGTTATTGGCATTTCTATCCAGCGATTGGTTGATATGATCTAAAGCCAACGCAAAGTGACCACGTGCCATATCTGTTTTGGCCACCTCAAAAAAGCCGGTATCTTTCCAGGCATTGCTCCAGGTTGATTTGTAAAAAACCGTATAAGCTTCATCGGCCCTGCCTAAATATTTTAAGCATAAGCCCAGGTTATAATAAGCCTCGCTATCATATGGGTTAGGGTTGCGCTGAATGCTGGTTTCCACCGCCTGCCGTAAAAAAGGCTCGGCTTTGGCAAACTGCCCTTTGCGGATATACCATTTACCCAAAGCGTTGTTGTTGCGGATATCGGTTGGTTCGCGACGCAAGGCTTCCTCATAATATGGTACCGGGCTATACGTGGCGTGGCGGTATTGTTCCAAATGTTGTGCAGTTAAAAACAATTGCTCCACGCTTTCCACATTGGCTGGCTCCAAAGCGGGTTTGGCCGGGATGGGCATCTCGTTCTTTTTGTTTTTGGCGGGTTCGTAACGTAACACTTCCTGGTTGCTGCTGTTGGTGATGATGAGCAGCAGTTCATTCTCATTTACATCGTCAGCTACCGTCAGTTCCTGTACAAAAACAACTTCGGGCACAATTGTACCAGTGTTTGCAAACAGCTCTTCGCCGTTATAGCTGAGGTTGATATGCAGGTTTGTTTGGGCTGATGTTACCTGCACTTTGATGGTTATCTTATCCCCATTTTTGCTTAAAGCTAACAGGATATCCTTAGATGCATTTTTTACCATGCCTAACTCGCGGTAAGGCAAAAAATACTGGGTAAATGTTTTTTCTTCATAAGGCATCAGCCAGCTAAAATCGGGCTGATTATCTGTAAATACGCCCGTCATTAGTTCAATGTACGGACCATCCTCATCGGTGAGGTTCCTGTCCCAGGCCTGGCCAAAATCGCTGTGGCCCCAGGTCCATTGTTTTTTACCGGGCGATACATGGTGATTGGCTACGTGCAGTAAACCGGCCTCGCTATCGTGCTCATAGCCACCCACAAAATCATAATCGGAGTTAATGGCCATGTATGATGTGGGTACCGGGATGTTTTTATACATCGAGATATCGGTACCCGGCGAATAATCAACCTTGTAGTAAGTACCTGTAGCTATCGGAAAATCGGATACATCGCGCTTGCCGTGGTCAAAAACAGCGTTCACATCTGGCGGGAATACCGATTGGTAATAATCATTCACCTTAACTGCCGGGTTTGCCCACCATAAAAAGGTTTGCGGCAGGGCCGAGCGGTTAAACAGTTTCGCCTTTATTTCGATATAAGCCGTATCTGGATGCAGGGTAAAACCTGCCATGCCTTTGGTGTGGAACATGCGTTCCACCTCGTTAACCCAAACGGTTTTGCTGCCATCGGCGTGCTCTTCCAGCTTGTAATCAACCGGATCAAAGGTGCTTGGCCTGTGGTGCTGCGGCCAGTTAAATTCGATGCCGCCCGAAATCCAGGGGCCGGTTAAACCTACCAGGGCGGGCTTAATTACCTGGTTATGGTAAATAAAATGGCGCTGTTTCACCTTATCAAAGGCTGTTTGAATACGGCCGCCTAACTGCGGCAGTATCATCACTCTGAGGTATTTATTCTCCAGGAACAGGCCTGTGTATTCTTTATCTTCTTTTTCGTCGGCAATTTTCTCAATCACCGGGTTTGGATAAACCACCCCGCTGCTGCCCTGGTAAACCCGTTTCTCAAAAAACATGGGGTTTTTATCAGGCTTGCCAACACCATAAGTGGGGATAATTACTTGCTCTTCCCAAACGGAAACAGTTGAACTTTGCATACTATGTATTATATTTTAATGTCTTATTAAATTGTCTTCTAACTCTTCTAAAGTTTGGCCTTTGGTTTCTTTCACTTTTGCTTTTACAAACAGGAAGCCCGCAAAGCAGATGCCCGCGTACAGGTAAAATGGCCCGTATGCGCCTAATATTTTGGCCAGGATAGGAAATGTAAACACCAGGATAAAGTAGGCCCCCCAAAGCGATACAATGGCTACCGATGACGCTACGCCGCGAATTTTGTTGGGGAATATCTCGGAAATAAGCACCCAGGTAACTGGTGCCAGCGAAATGGCATAGGTACTGATGGCCAGCAACACAAATATGGATACCAGCCCCGCCGGGAAATGATTTTGCAGCAGAAAAGCCAGTATAATGTACAATACTGATAAGCCCAGCGATCCCCAAAGCATTAGCGGGCGGCGGCCAAGTCTATCAACCTGCCACATGGCTAATAAGGTAAATACCAGGTTCACTACGCCTATGGCCACGGTCTCGAACAATTGCCGGTTCAGGTTAGCGCCTACCGATTCAAATATGGTAGATGTATAGTTAAATACCACATTGATACCGCAAAACTGCTGAAACACCGCCAGCGTTATACCCACCACCACAGCCGGGCGTACGGCTTTTTCAAACACCATGGCGTATGATTGTTTTGTTGACCCAATCAATGATTTTTCGACCGCTTTAAAGGTTGATTCGGCAAAATCAGGCGAGCCAATTTTGTTGAGGATAACCCTGGCTTTATCAGGCTGACCCGATTTCATGAGCCATCTCGGGCTTTCGGGCAGCCAGGTAACACCTATCAAAAATATGGCAGATGGTACGGCTCCCAAACCAAACATCCAGCGCCATGAATCGGCACCATGATCGGCCAGGAAGTAGTTGACCAGGTTGGTCACCAATATGCCTATTACTACAGTAAGCTGATTTATAGCCACGTTTCGGCCGCGTACTTCGGCAGGCGAAACCTCAGCAATATACATGGGGCAAAGCATCGACGCCATGCCCACGCCTATCCCGGCGGCAAAACGCAGGATTAAAAAGTAAGTTAAGGATGCAGAAAACGCTATCCCTATAGATGATACCGCGAAAATTAAGGCAGCGATAATAAGCCCCGGTTTACGGCCATATTTATCGGCAATGTTACCGGCCAGTAAACAGCCAACTATGCAGCCTAAAGCCAGTGAACCGGTTAAAAAACCCTCCCATACCGGCGTTAAGGCAAACTGGGTGCGCAGAAAAGGCAGCGCGCCCGAAATCACCGCAAAATCGAACCCGAACAGGTACCCGCCCAGGGCCGAAATAAAGGAAATACCAATAATATAACTACTGTTGAAGTTTTTTGAACTACTCATTTTTTAGGTTGGATATGGTTAACTGGTGGTGGCATAATATTACAGTTTATTTTTATCATTAATTTACCGCTACTATTTTTACCAGCAGGGCATCGCCTGTGTTGGCAGCCATGCTAAATGTTTGGGCGTCAGCTTTAAGTTCACCAATTGCCATATCGGTCATAAAATCGCGGAACTCGTATTTTTTATGCGTATCAAGGCCCAAGGCCTGCCTGGTAAACGATTGTTTAAAATCATTTTTAAGGTCGAAATTGAATAGGGCCAGCATGGTGGTATCGCCCGGCAGGTAAAACGACAGTTGCTGATCAAAGCTTTCGCCATCGGCTGTTTTAAGAGGGATAAATGCTTTAGGATCGCTAAAAAATTTGGCTATGTTTTTATTATTCAAAAATTCCTGTGCCCGGTAAGCGGCTATCGGGTTCCTGAAATCAGATCCATCGCCCAAAATACTGCCCATCACCATCATGGCATACAGTCGTACTTTTATTTCCTGCTCGTTCAGATCCGGGTTTTTCTGGAAGTTTTTCATGATGCTTACATCCAGGTTGGTATAAGGGAACAAAGTACCCTGCACCCAGCCCATATGTGATCCTGTGGCTAACGACGACTCCGTACTACCCCAGTTAGGAAAACCTTTCTGATCATCGCGCAGGTGCGAGTATACATCGGTAGATACAAACCGCGTATGGGTATATTGGTGCGGAAACAACGGCGAGATGGCCTGGGTGATAAAAACATCCTTACCCATAATTGAATCAACCAGGTGCCGCAACGTTTTCATCCCATAATTGTAAGCCTGTATCCCGGTACGGATCTTTGGATCGTAACGTTTGGTGCTCTCCAAAGCACCGGCCGTTAAAAAGTCTATCTTGATAAATTTGGCGTTGATGGCTTTTGCCTTTCTCAGCTGCGATATGATAGCAAGCCTGACTGCCGGATGGGTAGGATCCATGGCATAAGCGCCCCAATCGCCATCTTTGTACATGATGGCCTTACCGTTTTTATCCTGCAACAGCACATCCTCAAACATTACGTTGGTACCCGGCAGCTTGCGCCCTTTGGTATCATTCTTCCAGCTCCACATGGCAAAAGGCGTAAAATAAAACCCCATCTGCTGGCCATTTTTCGCGCCATACTCCCCTATTGATTTTAAAACGTCTGTTGAATAGATGCCCTGGTCGTACGAGTCGATACTCAAAACAGGTTTGGAGTAAGCGCCAAAGTTGGGCATAGAGTGGATAAAATCCGAGATCTGGTTTACAGCAGGCGGCATCATTACCTTTTCGTAACCCAGCACACCTTCTACCCCAAAACTGTTCCAGTAAACGGGGGCCGGTCCCTCCCAGGTTTGCTTGCCATTGATGATGGAATTTACCCGCCCATAATCCTTAAAAGCCTCGTGCAAATCATCCGATCCGCAGATATAAACAGTGGCCGAGCTTACGGTTTGGCCAAGCATGGTTCCATGATCGGCATGGTCATGCGTACCATCCAGGCCGCCATAACCCGATTTAAGGGACGGATTATCGGCCGTAGCCACACCGCCAAAAACATTTAATGAGTCTACATAACCCAATTGGGTTCCGGTTTGATAGGATAAACCTGTTTTCCAGAAATCATGACTTACGCTACCTATTACCAGGCCCGAATTTTTAAGCTGATCATACACCGCTAAAAACTCGTAGCTGATGCCTTTGCTTTTGGGCTCGTCGCCTTTCGGCCAGCTCCGCTCTAAAGTTGGGGTCCAATCGTCGTTATCAAAAGGTACATCCAAAATGCGCGGCTCGGTACCGGGAATAAACAACTTGCCTTTATTGGCCGGTAGGATAGCTATCGGGCTGATATCCCGGGTTTCGATAGGTTTACCCGTGGATGTAGCACTTACATTAACAAGCGCATATTGCCTGCCCTGGTAAAGGGTGAAGGACTGTGTGATGCTGATGTTGTGCTTTGCATCACCGTGCTTAACAACAAGGCTTAGGCCTTCGCCTATGTTATCGTTAACCTGCCGCGTTGTGCAGGCATGGTTAGCAAGATCAGTAGTTGATAAATATCCCGAAGTTAAATCGCGCACGTAAGCTACCGTGTTATCCATGTGCATACCATTGGCAAACACATAGTTAATTGCACCGGTAGTTTTATCAACCGTAATTTTTACCTGCGGGCTGCTAATAGCGGTATTATCTGCACTTTGTTGGAGTTCCTGTGCGCTCAACACAGTCACGGATAAAATCAAAAAAGCTATCAGGCCGGAAGTTTTGATGAAGCTGATTTTATAATTACCTGTTGTTTTTTTTAAGTGCTGCATTTAATGTTGTTATAGTTTTTGTTATCGCGATAACCTTGTTAAATCTTTTGAATCGTGTTTGCCGGTACATCTATTCCTGTTATTATCAGGAATAAACACTGAACGCTTAACACACTAATATTGCCGGCTTATCTCTTTTATAGAAACAATTAAAAGGCATTTGCTATTGTTGGTATCGCTAATTGGTTACAATGTAAATGTCATGGATTGAGCGGAATAAAAAAATAGTCAATGTTACGGAAATGATGGACTTTATTACGCCACCTCAATTTCAATTATTTCTATTTTTTAACCAATGTTTTGATATTTTTTGTGAATGTTTGTAAACGAAGATCAACCAGTTAATACGGAGCACTGATTATCACGGTATCCATTCAAAAAAATGACTAAAAGTACAGCTATCAGGCGGCGGGACGGTTTTGAAGGGCAAAAGCTTATTGTGCTGCCCAAAAAGATCATTACCAACTTTTTAAGTAAGGATTTAGTTACCAAACAAATTTACATTACCGATATTGGCTATTACCCCAAGGCCCGGCACCATTACGCCGAGCGTCCCAACGGCATTAACCAGCATATAATAATTTATTGTACCGAAGGCTATGGCTGGCTGGAGATCAACAAGAAAAAGGTGGAGGTTTCGCCATCGCAATTTATTGCTATACCAGCCAACACCCCGCATAAGTACGCCGCCAACATGGATAAACCATGGACGATATACTGGATTCACTTCAAAGGCGAGATAGCATCTTTTATAGTAGAACTGATCCTGAAAAACTCAGAGAATTACAAGCCATACCTGTCTTTTAATGAAGATAGGATAAAGCTGTTTGAAGATATTTGCTTTAACCTGGAGAAAGGCTACAGCAGCGATGCGCTGCGCTATGTAAACATGATATTCTCGCATTTCCTATCCTCGCTTATTTACGAGGATAAGTTTAACCATGTTGATGACAAGCCTGCCGATAACGATATTGTCGAAAAAACCATCCAATACATGCAAGATCATGTTAATACCATGATAAGGCTTGATGACCTGAGCAGCTTTGCCAAGTTATCCACCTCGCACTATTCGGCTATTTTCCGGGCAAAAACGGGCTACTCTCCTATTGAGTATTTTAACCAGCTAAAAGTTCAAAAAGCCTGTCAGTATATCTCATTTACTGCCATGTCTATCAAAAACATTGCCCTGACTTTGGGTATTGAAGATCAGTATTATTTCTCAAGGATGTTTACTAAACTGATGGGTACTTCGCCCAACGAGTATAGAAAAAAAGTAAAAGCGAGTAGCTGAAGGGAAAAACTCTAAACTCTAAACTCCAAATCCTAAACTAAACTAAACTAAACTCTAAGGGAAAAATTCTAAATCGTAAATTCTAAATCTAAAAGGAAAGGCTTACCTGTAGATGTTAAGTTGCGACGGGATTAGAATTTAGAGTTTTTTTATTTAGAATTTTTTCCTTCCCCCAATAGGGGTGTTTTGCTTTTGAGTTGTATCAGGTGTATAAAAACAAAATACACCGCCCATGATTATCACTTTAATTATCTGGTTGTTTAAAAAATATGCCATACCGGCCATGGTTAGTTATAAGGGCAGGGCGGCTTTAAAATTTGGCAAGTTGCTAAAAGTACCGGTGGCCGTAGTTTTACTGTCGATAACCTGTACGCGGTTATACGCTACTGAAACAATAACCAAATACAATGTTTTGCACAGCGGTAAAGTGGTTGGGCATCTTAACTTTTACCAAAAAAACACAGGCGATGAGCTTTACCTCAAAATGGTGTCAGAAGTTAAGATGAGGTTCATATTCAGTATTAACGTTAATTGCGACGAGGAATCGACCTTTAAGAATGGCAAGCTCATCAGCTCCCATGTTTTGCGGCATGTTAATGGTAAAGAGAAGGCTAACCGGGAAACAAAGGCAGCAGGGAACGCCTACCTTACCCTGGCCGAAGGTAAAAGCGGCCGGGTTGAGCAAGCCGGTATAAGCAATAACTTGATGCTGCTGTATTGCCATGAGCCGGCAGATGGCAACCTTGTTTACTCCGATAACTTTCAGCAATTTTTAACTGTAAAAAAGGCGGCGGCACATGTTTACCGGATTGACCTGCCCGATGGCAATTACAACTATTATACTTACGCCAATGGTATTTGCAGTAAGGTAGATATCCACCATTCCTTATACACCATCCAGGTACAGCTGGCCTAAGCCATAGTAAACAACATGAGGTATATGACCGGGAAAGCCCCTATATTTAACGCATATTTTCACCCTTTATCAGTGGAATACAGCGATAGCACGGTCATTTCCTTATTAAAGCAGGGCAACCAAAAGGTATTTGAGATGGTGTTTAAAAGCCACTTTAAAAACCTGCATGCCTATGCCTATACTTTTTTAAAGGATGACGGGCAAGCCGAAGAAGTAGTGCAAAATGTATTTTGCCGGATTTGGGAAAAGCGCGACTTGTTAAAAACCGATGGATCGATAAAATCATACCTATACAGGGCCGTTCATAACGAAAGCCTTAACTACCTGAAACATCAAAAAGTAAAAGCATCTTTCCAGGTTTATTATGCCGGTGAAATGGACCAGGTGCAAGATCATTCGTCGAAAGCAATGCTGGCCGATGAACTGGAAAAGCACATTAGCCAGGCCATGAGCGAGTTGCCGCAGCAATGCCGCACCATTTTTCAGCTCAGCCGCTTTGAGCAACTGAAATACCAGCAAATTGCCGACCAGATGGGGCTTTCTATAAAAACCATAGAAAACCAGATGGGCAAAGCATTAAAACTGATGCGAACCAAACTGGCCGAATTTTTAATGATCATTTTGTATTTAATTATCAGCCGTTAGCACATGAGCAACAGTACCCCATATATGACCGATGATTTGCTGGTAAAACACCTGCTTGGCGAAGCCACCATTGAAGAGCAGGAACAAGTGCAGGCATGGTGTAATGCCGCGGAGGAAAACCGCCGGTATTATGACCAGTTTAAAAAACTGTGGGACCAAAGCTTAAAGATTGCCGGCACCCGCCTTGTTGACGAGGACGCCGCGTTTATACGCCTGCAAAACCGGATAAATAATAACCAGGCCACATCCAAAACTCAAACACGCCATTTAAATCGGGCAAACTGGCTGGCTATAGCAGCATCCGTGGTATTGGTTTGCATGCTCAGCTATTTCGGGCTAAATTATTTTAGCAGGGTTACTACCATTAACCTGCAAAGCAATAATAAGGTACTGGTAGATACGCTTTCCGACGGTTCTGTAGTTACCATGAACGCGTTATCGCAATTATCCTATCCAAACAGGTTTAACGGCGATATCCGTGCGGTTGAGCTCTCGGGCGAGGCTTTTTTCAAAATCACTCCTGATAAAACAAAACCTTTTATTATTAATGTAAATGGTGTAACGGTTAGGGTGGTTGGCACGTCATTTAATGTAAAAAGCAGGAATGGAAAAACCGAAGTGATTGTTGAAACCGGAATTGTGAATGTAAGCAGCGATAAAAACAGCATCAGCCTAAAGCCCGGCGAAAAGACTGTGGTATTAAAAACCGGTAACAGCCTTACCAAACAAAGCACGCGGGGTAAATTGTACAGCTACTATATCAACAAAGAGTTGGTATGCGACAGTACCCCTTTAAGCGAACTGGTAGCCGCCCTGAATGAGATTTACAGCGCACATATTGTAATAGCAAAACCATCATTAAATAAACTGCCCATTACAACCGTGTTTAAAGATCAATCGCTTGAGCAAATTTTATTGGTAGTCACAGGCACATTCCCCATTACAGCGGTACACAAAGGCAACCAAATCATCCTGAAATAATTGAATATTTCTACCTCGTGCTATGTATTATTTAAACCGGATGCTTTTAGTCTTTTTTGCGGTCGCGTTTTTCGCCAGCCTGCATAACCATGCAGCGGCGCAGGTTAATCTAGCCCGTAATATCACCATTCACGTAAAAAAACAGCGCCTGGGCATGGTTTTCAAAACCATGGAGGACAAGGGCAGCTTTTACTTTTCATATAACAGCAACCTGATAAAAGCCGATAGCCTGGTAAGCCTTGATGCCGATAACTGGACCGTTAAAGAGGTGCTTGACCAGATGTTGATGAAGCGTTTTGAATACAAGGATGCCAAAGGCTTTATCATCCTGCGTTACGCCCCCCTGCAACTTGGCTTAACTACCGAAAAATCAAATACCGAAAACAGGGAATACATTATAACCGGTTTTGTTGCCGACGAGCAAACCGGAAAAAAACTACCTAACGCAAGTGTATACGAAAAAAGCCTGCTGCAATCGGCCATGACCGACCAAAACGGTTACTTTGAGTTGCACCTGAAAAATGAAGGCCGGCCGGTTCGGTTAACCATCAGTAAAGAACTTTATAAAGATACAACCATCACATTTTTAAACGATGTACAAATTACAAGTCGGCCGGATAGTGGCCTGTTTAGCTATATAGCAAATGATAGCAACGATGATATAACCAAAACCGGGCTGGGCCGTTTGCTGCTGTCAACAAAACAACAAATACAGGCGGCCAATTTGCGCGGCCTGGTGGCTAATGCACCGTTCCAGGCGTCGGCTATACCCAATGTAAGCACACATGGCGCCTTAAACGGCCAAATTATCAATATTGTATCTATAAACGCTATAGGCGGCTACAGCGCCGGGGTACGCGGCGCTGAAATGGGCATAATATTTAACCTTGATAAAGGCGATGTACAAAGCGTACAGGTGGCAGGCGCTTTTAATGTGGTTGGCGGTAACGTTAGCGGCGTGCAGTTAAGCGGCTTGTACAACAATGTTTTGGGCAGTGTAGAAGGCTTTCAGTTTACATTTTTACACAACAGCATTAAGCGCGACCTATCAGGCGTACAATTAAGCACTTACAACCATGTGCGTGGTAAGGTTTCTGGTTTACAGGTAGCGCTGTTGGGCAATATCGCCGGCAAAAATGTAAGCGGCCTGCAGATAGGCGCGGGCAATATAGCACAGCAAAAATTTGAGGGGGTGCAATTTGGCTTTTTCAATTTTGCCAAAAAACTAAGGGGTGTTCAGTTAGGGTTGATTAATGTAGCCGATACCTCATCGGGTTTCAGTTTTGGGCTTATCAACTATATCCGCAATGGGTATAACAAATTAACTTTGTCATCCAACGAAACGTTAAATGCCAACATAGTCATAAAAACCGGCAGCAATAATTTTTATACGGTTTACACCGGAGGCATAAGGATTAACCAAAACAGTAAGATATACGGCATGGGAATGGGACTGGGTACGGTACTTGACATGGGCAAACACCTTACTTTTAACCCCGAAATTAGCAGTCGTTACCTGTATGAAGGAAACTGGCGCTATACCAACCTGCTGCAACGGCTTGATGCTAACCTGAACCTTAAACTGGGCAAAAAAGCATCATTATTTGGTGGCCCCTCCCTGAATTTTTACTACTCGGACCAGGAAAATGCGGTTAAAGACTACGGCTTGGCGCAAAACCTGCAGCACAATTTCAGCGCAAACCAGCATCATTCCTGGTGGCTGGGCTGGAATGCCGGGTTTAATTTCTTTTAAGCCATATACGCCTGGTTATCCAGCTCGCCTGCCCTGAGTACATTATGTTTTGTCAAAAAACCAATCAAAACATCTGTCGAAAAATCTCCGGCCAAATCTAAACTGGTATGCATATGCCCAATGTTTACGTCACAGTAATCGCTGTGAAACTCAAATGTGATACCGCGAAAAATACCGGAGATAAATGCCACTGTTTCTTCATCAAGCAACCTGAAGCCGCTACTGCTGATCCGGCAATAACGACAAAGTTGTTTAATAGGGCGATATGCGTGCAGGGCTATGATCATTGATTTTTAAGGATGACTTTTAAACGGCTTTGAATAATAGCTTGTTTTAAAAATCCAGGTAAAATACTATCTAAAATAAACATCATTTTATTAATTACGCCGGGGATAATCTCTTTTTTTCCTTTTAACAGGCCATCAATAGCAATACGCGCCACATCCTCGGCTTCCAGGATGGTGGCCCTTGATACACCTTTTAATTTATTATTAAGCACCAACAATTCTGGTTTGGTATTAATGCCACCGGGGCTAAGTAAGCTGATGCTTACATTTGAGCCGGATAACTCCAGCTGCAAACATTTTGTAAAATAACGGATAAATGATTTAGTGGCGCCATAAACCTGCTTTTTTGGTACTACAAACAAGCCGCCAAGGCTACCCACATTTAAAATGTAAGATGTTACTTTACCATCGGCCTGCTTTAAAAACAAACGGGTAAGCAATACCGGCGTTACTACATTAAGCTCTATCTGCATTTTATAAAAAGCTATCTCCTTCTCTTCAAACCACGACCAATTGCCCAGCCCCGCATTGTTGATGAGCAGGTTGGCGGTAATACCTCTTTCCTGCAGGTAGCTAAATATCTTGGGGTAATTTTCTACGTTGGTCAAATCCATTTCCAGGTGATGGGCATGCACATCAAAGTTTTTACGGATGTAGGCAGCCAAATTGCCAAGGCCCGAGCCGGGCAGCGCTACCAGCAATAAATTAATATTACGCCGGGCCAGCTCAATGGCAAATGATTTGCCCAGGCCTTCGCTGGCGCCGGTAATTATGGCGGTTAATTGCGTCATGGCTTAGTTTACCTTTAAATAGTTAACGGTGCGCTGCATCCCTTCATAAAAAGGGGTTATTTGATAACCCAGCTGATCAACAGCTTTTTGGCTACTATATTTTTGATCGAATTTTAACCGGTCGGCAAACTCGGGCAGAAACACCGGAGGTAAACCGGTAAGCCTGGTTTTCAGCCACTCAACCCTGCTATAAGCTTTAATAGCCCGCTGCGGAATATTGAGCATGCGCCGGTATTTGCCAGACACAGCCGTGAGCGTACTAAAAAATTGATTGAAGCTAATATCCTCGCCACCTAAAATATAACGGTTACCGGCAATACCGTTTTCCATCGCAGCCATGTGGCCAGCCACTACATCATCTAAAAAAGCATAATTAGCCACCAGCTGTCCATTGCCGGGGATAATGCGCCAATTACCTTTTAAATAGCCGGAAACCATTTTACCAACGGTATTGCTATCGGTTACCGGCCCTTCGCCAAACACGCGGGATGGGTTTACGGTAACCACATCCAAACCTTGCTTTACAAATTGCTGTACTTCCAGCTCGGCCAGGTATTTGGTACGCTCGTAGGCTATCGGAAAACCAACTATCCGGGGCTCGTTCTCGCTTAGCGGGTATTTTAGCGTTGGGCCCCATACACCGCAGGTTGAGGTATAAACTATTTTTTGAATGCCTGCGTTAGCGGCCGCTTCCAACACATTATGTGTGCCGGTAACATTGGTTACATGAAAATCATCGGGATTGCGGCTCCACATTTTGGCCAGGGCTGCAGTATGATAAACCTGGCTACAACCCTGCATGGCATTAAGCAAACCGGCAGCATCGAGTATATCCCCTTTAACGGGCTCAATGTTTTTATGTTTGAGCAGGAAGGGATGCGCCGTATTTCGGCATAAGGCTTTCACATCAAAACCTTTTTGGGCAAGCGCTAACGTAAGCTGGCGGCCAATAAAGCCGGTAGCGCCGGTAACTAATATTTTCATAACCGTTATACAACGGTATTAAGGTTTACCCCTATGTTGATTATGAAAAATTGGGTATGTTTCGAAAAACAAGCGGCATACAAACAGGAAAGCTCCTCTAATTGGGTTAACATAACTTAACACATTTCAGATAAAAAATTTATAAATACTTGACAATCAATATTTTATATTTAATCATGGTTAACACGAAACTGATCGCAAAATTTAGGTGTATCCTAATACTTGTGCCTGTTGTTGGCCAATAAAAGTCCCTTCGGTAACCGGATCATTTAACCAGGATCCACCAATAAAAACAAGGTGTCGTTTGATACTTATATCTTCCCGACGCCATAACCTCATTCCATTAACTATGTTGATGCGTTTGCCTTGCCTGGCTATTTTGTACTCAAGGTATTGAACTTGTAGGTTAACGTCAATAAAAAATAGCGCTTCAGCGTATTGTTCTGTACATCGTAAATGGTGTTATTACCGGTAAAGCGATATACGCTGGTGTTTTGGTTAAACAAATCATAACCGGTCACTTTTATCTCGCCCCTGTCTTTTTTCAGGAACTGAAGGGCTACCGAGCTACTTATCACGTTAACACTTTTTTGAAAGCCATTGCTCACCTGCGAGTTATAGTTAAATTCCTGTTTAGTTTCCCACACTATCTTTTTTGGCCAGCGCACCACCAGGTTGTTTTGCATGCTGTAGTTATCGGTAAACACTTTTTTATGGTCGCCATAATTATAGGAAGTATATACCGGGCGATAGCCGCCGCCAGCATTAAGCTCTATCTTATCGTTCCAGTTTATATTGAAATTTTGGTTAAAACCGAGCGAAAAATACTTTTGCCATCCATCTACCCCGTTAATAATGTTAATATTTCGCCGGTAAAATCCATAAACCGAGGTATTTGTGTTCAGCGTCCATTTACCCATCTTTTTAAACTGTTTGTACATCCCCATTGATCCATTTACGCTAAACTGCCCATCGCGATTTACAAAATTGGTGGCCTGCGCGCCATTGGCTACGCTTATTTGTGTTTGCACAATGGCATCCTGCTCTGTACTGAAACTGGCATAACTATAAATATTAACCTGCGATGCCTGGAAGTACTTATTAAAATTGATATTGACATTATCGTTAATAGTCGGCTTTAAATTGGGATTGCCTGTAAAGCTGTATAACGGGCTATAAACGATAGTTTGCGGTTGTAAGGCAGATAAATATGGCAAACTGGCCGAGCGGTTGTAACCAACAGAAAAAGACCCGAGCTCCATTCTTATAGTCGGCAGGAAAAAGAGGTAGTTGTGATAATTTGTCGCGACAGCAAATTTATTTTCGGCCTGCTGCCAGTTAAATGATAAGCCCGCGATAAGCGATATCTCCTTGGTAAACTGGTAGGTAATACCGGGCTTAACATCCTCGGTAAATAAATTACGTTTAAGGTTGGTACTTTGGCTAAGCAGGTAAATATCATAAACCTGGGTAGTTTTATTAAAATCAAAAACAGCATTCTCTTCGCGCGACCGGCTATAATTGCCCGATGTGGTAACATCAACAATCAATTTTTTGGTAAACGGGTACCTGATACTCCCATTTAAACCCGCCGAGAAATTGGAGTTTTTCCCGTTGCCCTGCCGGTTTAAGGTATCCGATTTAAGGCTTGATACAAATGAATTGAGGTTTGTTTTACTCAGGCTTTGCGATTGGCTGGGGCTGTACTGCAGGTTATGGCCTATATTTATAGATGCTCCCTTTTTTCCTTTCAGTCGCTTGTTATAATAAAAGTCCTGCTGAAAATCTGTGCCATGGCTTTTGTTGCTTGAACTGCCTCCATTGGTATTTAAATGACCTTCAAAATTGTTATAATTATCAGAAAAAGAACTATTTGACGAATTATCGCGTTTAAAAACAAGCTTAGGCGAATAGTGGATGGTATTAAGCGTATCCGGATTCCAATCAACCAGGCCGGTTATGGAATGCGAGTAATTGTTTGACCGGTTATCATTAGTTGATGTGGTATTAAGCGTAGTATCGCCCAGGAACTTCTGCACGTGCGCCTGGTTTTGTGACGTATTGTTTTTTTGGCTGTAAAAATATAGCAGGTTCAATTTTAGCTTTTTGCCATAGTCGGTATTGATATTGAATCCACCCGATGTTATTTTTTCGATACCTCCGCCCCAGTTTTGGCCACCGGTATTCACAGTGCCGTTATAAAGGTTATTGCCGCCGCTCCTATCAAACCCGCCCTGCGAATACAATTCATCATTTGAAAAAGCGGTACGGTTAAGGTTATTGCTTAAGCCGATGAGGCTTACCTGTAAGGTATCCCTGAACATGTTAAACAAGCCGCCGCTTTCATACCTGTCGCGCGTGCCTGCGCCGGCAAAACCTTTACCAAACGTACTGCGCTTTATGGCTTTTTTCAGTTTCAGGTTAATCACCTTTTGTACTTTGGTATCACTAATCAGGTGGTCGGGGTCGTTCTCCCTGTCATCATAAACCTGTATCGAACCTACTATGGCTGCATCCAGGTTTTTAGTGGCAATTTTAATATCACTGCCAAAAAACTGTTTGCCATCTATCAGTACTTTACTTACACTTTTGCCATTCACGGTTATGGTGCCGTCGCCGTTAACCTGCACGCCGGGTAGTTTCTTGAGTAACTCCTCTACCACTGCGTTGGGCCGGGTTTTAAAAGCCTCGGCACTAAACTCAATGGTGTCTTTTTTAATGGTGATGGGCAAACGCTCGGCCTTGATTACTACCTCATCCAACATTTTATTGCTCAGCGCAATTTCGCCAAGATCAACCACCTCGTTTTTTTGAAAAGTTAAAGCCTTGATAAAACTTTTGTGGCCTGTGTATGATATCACCAGTTTGATTTTTTTTCCCGACGGGAGGTTGCTTAGTTCAAACTCGCCGTTTTTTTTGCTTAGCGTATAAGCTATAAGCGATGTATCTTTTAAATCAACCGCGGCCACGGTACTTAATTCAAGGGATTTTCTGTTTAACGAATCGACAACGTGGCCCTTAATAGTTACATGTTTTTGGGCAAAAGAAATGGATATACCGGTAAAAAGGAATAATAGGATAAGAAGGTAGCGCATGGATGTGTAAGGTGTAATAAGGTAGATTGAAGGCTTGTGGCAGTTTTTTTTATAACGGGCAGGAGTTTACTTCATAAAAGCAGGCGATGTATTGATAAAAGGATATTTGCTATCCTGATGGATATATAAAAAAATGAGGTCAGTTAACAGCTCATCCAAAAATATGAGCGATAATGCATCCTAAAAATGGACTATCTGCATATTATAATGGATAATACTGCTAATAAATAAGCGGTGCTGGATTTTGCGATTCATAATAAAGATGCTTAGGTAATATTTTATATTTTACAAAACAGGTAAACGGATATACTTTAAAAGTATTATCCATCAAATGTTAAGTTTTATCCATTTTAATTGAATACATGCTTTGATAGCTTTACCATTTGCCAATTACCAACCAATAATCCTGCATAAATCCAGGCCTTATTGCTTTCAAATACATGAAACTATATACCTTGCTGGTTTTTGTTTTTCTGTTTGCATTTATTACGCTAAGTGCGTATGCCCAGGTAGGCGATCCTATTTTTACTATTGATTTTGGATCGGGCAACAGTACAATTGGCCCTAAAATCAACAACAGCGATTATACTACCACCTATAGTTATTTTGCAGGCACCCCGGCCGACGGTACTTATACGATAGCAAACTCGACCCAGGGTATGTACACCGGCGCCTGGCTGGTAACCGGCGACCATACCGGTAATCCCGGAGGTTACATGATGGTAGCCGGTGCCAACGAGTTTCCCGGCGATTTCTTTAACCAACGGATCAGGGATCTTTGCCCCAACACTACATATCGCTTTAGCGCTTATTTATTAAACCTAATGCAATTTGATGGTATTAAACCCGACATTACCTTTTCGGTGGCCACCAATGATGGCGTTAAAACTTATAATACCGGCCCCATACCGAACGGACTGGGCTGGCAACAATACAGTATTACGTTTACAACACCTGCCACAGGCGGCGATATTATCCTGAAAATGACCAACAATGCCGGTGGCGGCTATGGCAATGATATCGCGCTGGATGATATCACCTTTAGCCCCTATGGCCCTACACTAACTCCGGCGTTTGATGCCCAAAACATCATGCTTACAGCTTGCGAAGGCGGCAATAAAACTTTTAGCTTAAATGCCACGCTCTCAAGCGGTTTCAATTACACCAACCCTGCCTACCAATGGCAAATTAATAACGGCAGCAGTTGGGAAGCCGTACCTGGGGCCAGCACCTTATCATACCAGGCTACCCAACCTGTAGCAGCCGGCACTTACCAGTACAGGCTTACCAGCGCCGAAGCTATCAACATCAATTCCAGCCAGTGCCGGGTAGTATCGCAGCCAATTACGCTTACAGTTAAACAGCCGCCACGGGCTATAGCCACCGCTTCGACACCCGTTTGCTACAACGATAACCTGATGCTTTTTGCCTCCGAAGGCAGTAGTTACAGTTGGACAGGGCCCGGCGGCTTTACATCCGGCCAGCAAAACCCGGTTGTAATGGCGGCAGACGTAAAGGCGGGTTATTATAAGGTTACTGTTACCACCGGCGATTGTTCATCAACTGATAGTGTTAATGTTGTACCAAACCCTAAAATAAACGCGTATGCAGGTGCCGGGGTAGCTGTTTGCCAGGGCAACGGTATTGCTTTGCAGGCAACGGGCGGCACAAAATACCAATGGACGCCGGCAACCGGACTATCTGACGCCACTATAGCCAATCCGTTTGCGCACCCGGATACGACCACCAAATACACCGTAACGGTAACCAGCAACGGCTGCACAGCAACTGATAGCGTTATTGTTACAGTGATAAAAGACCCGGTGGCCGATGCCGGCCCTGATAAACACATTACCCTGGGGCAAACAACACAACTAAATGGCAAAGCAACCGGCGATAATGTAACGTATTACTGGACGCCTGCCGATTACCTGGACAACCCCTATTTACTTAGCCCCATAGCATCCCCCATCGGCGATATCACGTATACATTGCATGTAACATCCGGTGCGCCCTGTGGTGTTGAGAAAACCGACCAGGTTTTTATAAGCGTTTACAAAAAGGTAATTATACCAAACTGTTTTAGCCCCAATAACGACGGCAATAATGATACCTGGAAAATTGAAGCGCTGGATACTTACCCGGCATCGACAACACAGGTTTTTGGGCGTTACGGCAACCTGGTTTTTGAGTGCAAAGGCTATTCAAAAGCCTGGGATGGCAGCAGCAAAGGCAACAAACTACCCACCGGTACTTACTATTACCGCATCGATTTAAAAAACGGGACGGTATTATCGGGTTGGTTGCTTATTGTATTGTAACCCAATACCTAAGCTTCTGTAAATGCCCCAAACAGATACCGTTAATCATGTTTTCAGCAAAGTTTTTTGGGTAAACCAATTTTTTTGAGCGATAATTGTATTACCATCATCCGATTGTGTATAGTATTAAAAATATTTCAGGCAAAATGCCAATATCGTAGTCGGTTTGTTGATTATAGAGCTGATGAAAAAGTAACAAGTGGTAATTGCACCTTGTTTTTTACTTTTTATAACTTATCCGTGCCAATATTTTTTTAAACTGCAAATGGGTATTGTCTTCGGCCGGCTCATCATCAGTATCCCACCAATCAAAAAGCAATTTCAACGAATTATGGGCAATCGGATTTTGTTTAAGCAAGCTGTCTAATTCATCTAACTCCTCCCCGGTAGCCTCATTTGCCATTTTTTTGGTAACAAGCATCCAAATATGATCTTCCATATAATTCGGGGCTATTGGTTATTTTTCGGTGCGGATAGCATGTTTTGTATAAATACCTATATAAACGTTGTATTATATATTAAATTATTTAATAATACATAAGCGTTATGTTATGTGACGCATGCTTTTGGCAAAAGGTTGCACCATAACCTGTAATTGCCAAAAAAATATTTGCGTACGGGCGTTCGGTTTTTTGTGGGGCGTTCGGGTGTTCGGGTGTTCGGGGGAATAATACAAATAACTGATTATAAGATATTTAAGTGCTATAATGTTTTTTTTTAATTTCACAAACAATTGGCAATCAAATCCTTATATATTAACCAGGTATCCATCATACACCCGGAGACACCTTGTTTTTCAATCCGCCCGCCTGTAACAAAACCTGCCATTTTTCTATCTTAGTAAAAACATACCACTATGATCATCGTAAAAACCGACTCTTTTAGCACCCCAGACCGGCTGGCGCGTTTCATTAACGAAAACGATATCAAACGCGAGGACATCCTTACCATCACCGATGGCCCACGCGGCTTAACCATATTTTTCTACGGCGATTCGGAAGTTGAAGAGATTACGCATGGCTTATTCTCATAGTTGCAATTTTTGTGCAGGTAAATTCAGTTTTTGAATAATTATGGCTTAATTTTCGTTAACTTTTTACACAAATATTCAATTTTTAACTACATGAAAATTGCCACCTATAATGTTAATGGCGTAAACGGTCGCCTGCCGGTGCTGCTGCGCTGGCTTGCCGAAACCGCGCCCGATGTAGTTTGCCTGCAGGAGTTAAAAGCTCCGCAGGATAAATTCCCGCTGGAGGCCATTACCAACGCTGGCTACAACGCCATATGGCATGGGCAAAAAAGCTGGAACGGCGTAGCCATCCTGGCCCGTAATAACTACGAGATTAAAGAACTGCGCAAAGGCCTGCCCGGCGACCCCGACGACGAGCATAGCCGCTACATTGAAGCGTTTATAAATGGCATAGTCATCGGCTGCCTGTACCTGCCTAACGGCAACCCAGCTCCGGGCCCCAAACTGGATTATAAGCTGCGCTGGTTTGAACGCCTTACCAGCCACGCCTCGGGCCTGCTGGCGCATGGAATACCTACTATAATTACCGGCGACTATAACGTGATGCCCACCGAACTGGACGTTTACAAACCCGAACGCTGGTTGGACGATGCCCTCTTTCGCCCTGAAGTGCGCCTGGCCTTCAAAAACCTTGTGGACCAGGGCTGGACAGACGCCATCCGCAAACTATACCCAACCGAGGTGATCTATACCTTTTTTGATTATTTTCGCAACGCCTATGGCCGCAACGCCGGCCTACGGATTGACCATTTCCTGCTAAGCCCCCACGTAGCCGACCGCCTGCAGGCAGCCGGTGTTGACCGCAACGTGCGCGGCTGGGAAAAAACCAGCGACCATTGCCCGGTATGGATAGAAATTGAAGATAGTACCAAGTAGTGAGTATCAGGTAGCAAGAGAGCTGCGGGAGGGGCGCAGGGTTTAAACGGGTAAGTAGCTCGCTTTTTTTGCAAGGCTAATCTTCATCAACTATGTAATCAACAAAAGTGTCATTACTATTTTTTCCGGCAACACGCGTAGTTACCCGTAATGACGCCTGGGGTACTGCATATCTATCATTTCCCCGTCATAACAATTTTAGTATTGTAATTAAACCAAAAAGGTGATTAAATTTGTTTAATTAATCTAAATAGAATTTTCGATGAATATCAACGTATATACCGAATCAACGCCAAACCCGGCAACAATGAAGTTCATTGTGAACAAGTTGCTGATTAATGGCAGTGCCGATTTCGCTACTAAAGAAAGCGCCGATAAATCACCCTTCGCTAAGGAATTATATAAATTTTCGTTTGTAAATGGTGTTTTCTTCGCCAGCAACTTCGTTACCATCACCAAAACGGATGAAAGCGACTGGGCCGACGTTGAACCTATTATGAAAGAGTTTGTAAAGGGCGCGGTTGAATCGGAGTTGAAGATCCAATTAGAAGAGCAGTCTGAGGAAACAAACTTTGAAGGATCTGAAACAGAGGTTAAAATTCAGCAGATATTGCATGATTATGTTCGCCCGGCTGTTGAGCAGGATGGCGGCGCTATTTCCTACCGTTCATTTAATGAAGGTGTGGTAACTGTCGAGCTTCGCGGTTCATGCAGCGGTTGCCCGTCGTCGACTATAACGCTTAAAGCCGGCATCGAAAACCTGCTTAAACGCATGGTTCCCGAAGTTACTGAAGTGGTATCTGAAGCACTATAATTGGGGGGATTTCACCGATTTTCAAGGTAATTTCGCCGATATAACAAAGCTTCACTGATTAAATTGATTCTCAATTAAAATCAGTGAAGCTTCTTGTTTAAAGCGGTAATGATGCCAAAAAATCAAACCAGCATGATCACCTAAATAATCGGTGCAATCGCTTAATAATCGGTGCAATCCAAATTAAAAATATTTTTGGATCGCAGTCAGCATCTCCCCTGTTATTTTACCATTGCTTGCTAATAATTCCCTTGTTTCCAGCACTTCGCTGCCACCTTTAAAGTTTACTATATCGCCACCTGCCTGTTTTACAATTACAATTCCGGCGGCTACATCCCAGGCGTTCAGGTTGTATTCGTAAAAGGCATCAAAGCGGCCGCAGGCGGTGTAAACCAGGTCGACAGCTGCCGAACCAATGCGGCGCAGGCCGTGGCTGCTTCTCATCAGTTCGGTAAATAGTTCGATATATTGGGCCTGCTTGCTAAAATCATAATAAGGGAAACCTGTAGCAATAAGACTTGTACTTACCGTAGTGTTTTTGCTTACATGGATTTCTCGGCCATTCAGATAAGCAGGAGCATCTTTCCATGCGTAAAAACATTCGTCCTGGTTTATCTCGTACACAACTCCGGCCACCAGTTCATCATATTCCTTTAGTGCTATACTTACCGAATAAGCAGGCACGCCATGAATAAAATTGGTGGTGCCATCCAACGGGTCGATAATCCAGTTATATCGGTCGCCCACTATTGTAGTAGTTTTTTCTTCGGTGATGAAACCAGATTCGGGCAGTACTTTTTTTAAGCCTTCAACAATGATCCGTTCGGCAGTTTGGTCAACGTATGACACCATATCATTAAGGCCTTTGTATTCAATTTTATCGGGGTCGAACGCTTTGCGTTCCTGCCTGATAAATTCGCCTGCCTGTTTGGCTATTTCAATTACTTGTTGCGTTATGTTTTGCAGTTGCATGTTTACGTAATGATAAGCTGAATGAAAAAACCTTGTGAATAAAAAAGCTTGCAAAAAACAAGCTCAAAGCTGCACCTATACGCGCTACGGGAGCGTAGATACCAAAAACCTGGATCAATATTTTTATTAGCCCAAGGTTGGCGAAAAAACCAACACAGGCAACAGCTATAAAACGAAAAAACTGTTTATAAGCAGATGATTTTGACTCGGTAAAAACAAGCGCGCGGGTAATGGCAAAATTGACAATTACCCCAAGCAAAAACGAGATGGCTAACGATAAAGTAGAATTACGAAAAGTGTATGAACCGATAAGGTAAGTATGCCTGGCTAACAGGTTATGATAAAAAAGATAAAAAGCAGAGATATCGACAACAAAACCGGCACCAGCCGAAAGCACAAACCTGAATACCTGGTTATTTAACAGCTTATGAGCCTGTTTTTTATTAGCCATGCTGTGCTGTAGCTGTTTTTTTATTTTTTAAACCATTTGCAATTAACACAGCACCACCAATAACCATAATCAACGAGATCATTTCGGCTTGGGTAAAGCGAATACCAGCCACCTGATATTTTGTATTTACACGGATCAGTTCGATAAAAAACCGTTCAACACCGGCTAATATCATATAAATACCAAACAGAACGCCTGAATTTTTGATCTGTTTGCGGATACTCCACAGGAACGCAAACAGTAACAGGCAAATGATGCATTCATATAACGATGTTGGGTATACAGGGTATTGCAGTTCGTGACAAAATTTACCTATGCAATTTGCCAGGGGAACACCCTCGTCATTAACATTGTGCGGGAATTTAAAAGACCATACCCAATCAGGCGCCCAGCTCAGCCAGCCCGGTTTCGGCGCAAGGTTTACCACCCCCCAATCGCCATCGCCCGACATTTGGCAGCCAACACGGCCTAATGCATAAGCCAGCATCATACCTGGGCCACCAATATCCAGCATATCTAAAGGCTTAACGCCATTTTTATTGGCAATATATAACACGGCCGCGCCACCGCAAATAAGGCCACCATAAAAAGTAAGGCCGCTAAAACCTATTAGCATGCCAACCGGGTCTTTCATAAAATCGCCCCAGTTTTCAAGGGCATTAAATAACTTGGCGCCTGCAAAGCCAAATATGGCAGCCCACAACAAAATGCTGCCCATCATTTCGTACGGGTGTACGGTTACTTCCCTGTTTTCGGGTTTGGCTAATTTTTGCTTTTCGCTTTCATAATACGCCCAGTAAGCAAAAGCTGCGGCACCTATAATACCACCTATCCAATTGCCTCTTAATGACAGCAGGAAACCCTGTGTATCATCTAAAAGTGCATGGTAATTTAATGCCGAGTCGATTAATTTATACCCTAAAATAAAACCAAATACAGCATTACCGGCCAATTCGGCTGCCGAAGCAGGTTGCCCAACCAGTACCGTTCTTTTTGATGAATGAAGAATCCCCAGCTTCTCTTTCCGTTTAAATTCCTGAACAAAGGCCCAGTATGCTGCCATAAAAGCTATAGCTACAAAAAAACCAAATGTTTGTATAGGCAACGGGAAATTAAAACCGAAAAGATATTGCAGAAGCGATGTTATGGTTGGAAACATAGGTTGTAATTTGAAGCGAAGATAGCGTTTTAATGAACTAATATTTCTTCACCTTCTGTTATTTCGACATCACCATCCGGTGAAATATTTGTTAAGCAAACCTTTTTCAATTCGTTTACCAATATAGGATCGTATTTGGCTTTTACCTTTACATAGTTGCGGGTAAAGCCATGCATAAAACCGTCTTTAATATCACCCTCAAATAAAACCTCATCGGTTTTGCCTAACTGGGTTTCGTAAAAAGCCCGGCGTTTTTTTTCAGACAATATATGCAGCATTTTACTTCTATCCGCCCGGGCTGAACCAGGTACTACGCCTTTCATTTCGGCGGCCAGGGTATTTTCCCTTTCGGAGTAAGTAAATACGTGCAGGTATGAAACGTTCAGATCGTTTAAAAAATTATAGGTATCAATAAAATCCTCACGTGTTTCGCCGGGGAAACCTACAATAACATCAACCCCAATACAGCAATCGGGCATCAGTTCTTTTATTTTGGCTACGCGGTTTACATACAAATCGCGTTTATAGCGACGGCGCATCAGGCCGAGTATCTTGTCGGAACCAGACTGAAGCGGGATGTGAAAATGGGGAACAAACCGTCTTGAAGTAGCCACAAAAGCGATGATCTCGTCGGTAAGCAGGTTTGGTTCGATAGAGGAAATGCGGATCCTGTCTATCCCTTCTACCTCGTCGAGGGCTTTAACCAGGTCAAAAAACTTATCCTCCCGTTGCCCGTTGCGGATCCCGAAATCGCCCAGGTTAACACCTGTAAGTACTATTTCTTTTACGCCCGAAGCACTTATCTGTTTAGCCTGTTCAATTACGTTGGCAATGGTGTCGCTCCTGCTGGCACCGCGGGCCAGGGGAATGGTGCAAAAGGTACAGGAATAGTCGCAGCCATCCTGAACTTTCAGGAACGTACGGGTACGGTCGCCAAATGAATATGCAGGTACAAACTGGTTGGCCTGGCTCACAGGTTGGTTGTAAACAACTGCTTTGGGCTTTTTGGTAAGGTCGGTAATATGATCAATGATCTGGAATTTTTCGGCAGCGCCAAGTACCATGTCAACGCCGGGAATATCGGCAATTTCCTGTGGCTTTAACTGGGCATAGCAACCTACAATGGTTACGTAAGCATTCGGGGAAATCTTGAGCGCTTCTTTAACTATCTTTTTACACTTCTTGTCGGCGTTTTCGGTTACCGAGCAAGTATTGATCACAAAAACGTCGGGCGTGTTTGAAAACTCAACCGTATCGTAACCGGCCTGGGTAAACATCCGGCCTATTGACGAGGTTTCCGAGTAATTAAGCTTACAGCCAAGAGTGTAAAAAGCGACTTTCTTATTCATTGCAAGGGCGCAAAGATAAGCAATTAGTGAATTACTGAGTTATTGAATTAGTGATTTTACTTTGGGGTTAATTATTTATAGCTAACTCTCCCGATAGTAAGCACAATTAAAAGCAGCTTACGCCAATACTTTGCTCTTTTGCCTGGTGTATTCTTCTTCGCTTATTATACCTTTTTCTTTAAGCATATGAAGTTCGTGTAATTGTTCGGATAAACTCCGTTGCGTTGCAGCACTACTATAATCGGGGGTATTTAGAACATGCTTTGCACCGCGGCTACGTTTAACCAATGCGTTACAGGCATCAACCTGGCTGCCCAGGGTAAACAAATCTATAATCCAGCCGATGCCAGCCAGGCCAAGTGTGAAAAAATAAAGTATACCAACGCCTGTTTTATTGAGATAAAACTTGTGCGCGCCCAGTACACCTAAAAAAAAACATAAAATGTATGCAGTCGACTTAGATTTCATTATTCGGGCGAACCGGAGTTTACTTTTGGCATAACTAAGGTAAACATTTTCCTAATGTGTACAAAACATCCAACATAATTCAGGTCAGACACGCACCCGCTATGGGTATCGACATCAATATTAAATTATTAATATCATTAAACAACAACCGATAAACCTT
This sequence comes from Mucilaginibacter sp. P4_C11, assembly GCF_056402115.1. NCBI lineage: Bacteria > Pseudomonadati > Bacteroidota > Sphingobacteriia > Sphingobacteriales > Sphingobacteriaceae > Mucilaginibacter > Mucilaginibacter sp. P4_C11. The sequence goes on from NZ_JBFUIA010000012.1 coordinate 138,167, forward strand.
AAGCAATAATTATATCCCTTTCCACTCATAACTTTCATTCTCCAATCCCATCAGGTCAATAACCCGGTTAACTACCGTCATCGCCAGTTCTTCAATAGTTTGCGGTTTGCTGTAGTATGATGGTATCGCGGGGCAAATAATCCCTCCGGCCTCGGTAACGGTGGCCATATTACGGATGTGGATAAGGCTTAACGGCGTATCGCGGGCAACAAGGATGAGTTTGCGGCGCTCTTTCAAAACCACATCGGCGGCGCGGCTTATCAAATCGTCTGATATCCCGCCAGCTATCCGGCCGAGCGTACCCATAGAACATGGCACAATTACCATGGTATCAAACTTTGCCGACCCGGAGGCAAATGGCGCCATGAAATCGTTTTTGGCGTAAAATTTAAAGTCTTGCTTGCTGTAATCATCGTTTCCCAACTCAAAACGCCATACGTCTTTGGCGTTATCCGACATCACAACAGCAACTTCGGCAATTTGATCTTTCAGCTGGTTTAACTTTTTTAACAACAGGTGGGCATAAATAGCGCCGCTGGCGCCTGTGATGGCAACTACTATCTTCTTCTTCATTACTTCTCTCCAACAATCCAAAAAAACGGGCACAAAAAAGGGTCGAATACAAGTACCCGACCCTACATCTACCTATGAAAAACATGCCCTTGAGAGGGCACTACAAATGTACTAACTGTTTTTATATTATAAAGCAAATTTGTAAAAATATTTTTACGTTATTTTTTTGTTAAGTTTTTTTGTTAAGACAAATTCAGATCTATCAGCGTTTGGATAATACCATCAACCATACCCACACGGGGCACATATATTTGTTTTATCCCCGCATTTTTCATAACTGTCAAATAAATCTCGCAGGCCGGGATTATAACATCTGCCCTATCCTGGTTTAAGCCAAGCACATTAATACGATCTTTAAGCGAAAAAGAATTAAGGTAAGTATACAACGATTTTAGCTTGGTAAAAGCCATAGGTACCTCATCGCCTTCTTCGGCCAAACGGTGCAACTTGTTGATATTGCCACCCGTACCTATACCTAACAGCTGCTTATAGCCCCGCGTATGTTCGCGGATAAACTCCTTCATTTCATCCCAGGTTTCTTCGGTATCCTGGTTATCCAGAATGCGGATAGTGCCTATATTGAACGATTTGGAGGCCATTAACTCTCCTGCCGAAAACAACGAAAGTTCGGTACTGCCGCCGCCAACATCAATGTATAAATAACTTTTGCTTTTATCAATGGTTTGCTCGGCATGGCTGGCGTAAATCACCTTTGCTTCTTTGGAGCCATGGATAATCTCAAGGTCGATATTGGCTTGTTCCTTAATCAGTTTAACAACATCCTCGCCGTTGGTAGCTTCGCGCATGGCCGATGTGGCATAGGCCAGGTAATGGGTTACCTTATAAACATCCATCAGGTTGCGGAAAGCGCTCATTGATTTTACCAGGTCGGCAGCTTTTTTATCAGAAATGTTATGTTGAATAAAAGCATCGTCGCCCAGGCGCAGCGGCACCCGGATCAATGTATTTTTTTTGAATGAAAAGGAACCATGATTTTCAATAATATCGGCAATCAGCAGTCTTACTGCATTTGAACCAATATCTATAGCTGCGTATCTCAACTTTGTTTGTTTTTAGTTTTCAGGTAATTGTATATTTCTATTTGCGCCCTGTGCGATTCGGCCGCGTTGGTTTTGTGGTATTTATTACTATTTGCACTGTTTATTTCGCGTGCCTTTGTATTATCCTGCAGTTGTATATTAATCATGTCCTTAACTTCTTTCTTTAAACGCTCGTCTAAAATCGGGAAGCCAACCTCAACCCGGGTATCAATATTACGGCTCATAAAATCGGCCGAAGTAAGATAGATCAGCTCGTCCCCTCCATTACAGTAAATGTGCACGCGTGCATGCTCCAGGTACTTATCCACGATACTTATTACCTCAATATTTTCGCTAAAACCTTTCACTCCCGGCACAAGGCAACACATACCCCTGATGATCATTTTTATTTTAACACCCGCGTTACTTGCCTGGTAAAGTTTACTGATAAGCCCTTCATCGGCAAGGCTGTTCATCTTCAGGATCATGTAGGCCTTTTTACCTGCCTTAGCGTTTTTTATCTCGTTATCTATCAGTTTATAAATAGCCGGCCTGGAATCAATTGGCGATACAATCAATGCTTTTAGTCCCTTGGGTAAGGTATTCCTTTTGAGCGCTTTAAACACTATATCCAAATCGTCGGTTATTTTTTTGTTTGCGGTAAACAAAGTATGATCGGCATATATCCTGGCGGTTTTTTCGTTAAAGTTGCCGGTTGATAAACAGGCATAGTGCACAATCTTTTGTTTTTCCAGGCGGCTAACCAGGCATATCTTCGAGTGTACTTTGTAGCCTGCTATACCATACAAAACGTTCACGCCTTCTTCTTCCAGCCTGTTGCTCCAAAATATATTATTCTGTTCATCAAACCTTGCCCGCAATTCAACCAAACAGTTCACCTTTTTACCATTTTTGGCCGCATTTACCAACGCGTGTACAATTCTTGAATTTTCGGCAAGGCGGTAAACCGCTATGCTGATCTCTTTAACTTTTGGATCGATAGCAGCTTCGCGCAAAAAGTGGATGATGTAATCATATGATTGATATGGCGTACTTACCATATAATCTTTTTTTGCGATAAGGCCCAGCAAGCTTTTACCAAACGACAAATCTTCTACCGGTAAAGCCGCGTATTTAACAAACTCCAGATCGGGGCTGCCCACGTTGGGAAACGAAATAAAATTCTTGAAGTTATGATACCTGTTACCGGGGATAAGGCTTTCGCCATGCAGCCCCATTTTGGTTACCAGGTATTTTAACATATCCATAGGCATCTCGGTATCATAAAGTAAGCGCATTGGGGTACCTTTTTTGCGCTTTTGAAGGCTTTTTGATAATGCATCTATAAACTTGCCGCTCACTTCTTTATCCAGGTCAAGTTCGGCGTCGCGGGTGAGCTGCAGGGAATATGCTTCGATGCTGTCGTGCTCAAAAATGAAAAATATATCTTCCAGGCTGTACCTGATAATATCATCCAGCAGGATAATAAACTTCAGGTTGTTGGTTTCGGGCAGTACAACAAATCTTGATAGCGTATCCGGGAACTCAATAAGCGCGTAACGTGTTTTTTTATTTTTAGTAAGCTTTACAAAAAAGTAAATCGCCCGATCTCTTAATTCTGGCAGCGGCAGGCTATCATCAAGCATGATAGGCACCAAAGTGGCCAGCAGTTTTTCCCTGAAATAATTTTTAACGAAGGCACCCCGGCTTACGTTAAGCTGCTTGTCATTCAGGATAAATATCTTTTCTTCGGCAAGCTGTTTAACAATGATATTTTCATACAGGTTATTAAACTTACGCTCCTGCTTTACAACAAGGTTCTTGATTTGATTAAGGAGCTTTTTAGGGTTATAGCCTAATATTTCTTTCGATTTTTCGTTTAAAGCGGCAAGCCGTGTCATGGTAGCCACCCGCACCCTGTAAAACTCATCAAGGTTTGATGAAAATATAGCCAAAAAGCGTACGCGCTCAATTAAAGGCACAGTTGGATCGGCAGCTTCCTGCAAAACCCTGTCGTTAAAATATAACCAGCTTATTTCCCTGTTAATTAATGGTGGTTGTTTATCCATAAAATTTGTGCCCCTTAGGCCACGTGTACAAAACTGCTTATTTATTTGTTAATTTAATATTAACTCATCTACATAAAACCTGTTTTTAATGATTATTATTTAGTGTCCCATGTAAACAAATTGATAATGGCGCTGTGTAAATGTTTACAATACATTAGTTTTGTAAACATTATAAACTCTTTTACTTATGCCAACATTTGATATAGTAAGCAAAATAGATGGGCAAACGCTTGATAACGCCATCAATACAGCTAAAAAAGAAATACTTAACCGTTACGATTTTAACGATTCAAAAAGCACTATCGACCTGGATAAAAAAACCAATGAAATAACCATCGTAACCGAAAACGAGATGCGCCTTAAAGCCATCCAGGATTCCATCATCGGCCGCATGGTGAAACAACACCTGGATTCGAGCGCGCTTGATTTTGGTAAAGAGCAATACGCATCGGGCAACATGATCCGCAAAGAGATAAAGGTTAAAGAAGGTATCGACAAAGAAACATCCAAAAAGCTGGTTAAAAAGATAAAAGACAGCGGCCTTAAGGTGCAAGCCTCTATTATGGACGACCAGGTACGTGTACAAGGCAAAAAAATTGACGACCTGCAAGCGGTGATCAGCCTATGCCGTACCGAAAACTTTGGCCAGCCGCTGCAGTTTATTAATATGAGGGATTAAGGTGGAAAATCCACAGCTGTAGATTAGAAATCAGTCGTTCGGAAGCCGAATTGATGTCATTGAGTATCCTTCAGGTAAACCCTGAAAAAAAATTGATATGACGTACTATTGATATAGTTAAACGAATGCTATAAACTACCGTCATTGCGAGGCACGAAGCAATCCCGAACTATGTGGGACTTAGCATGTAGGGGATTGCTTCGTGCAATGACGGTTATTGAATATTGGGAATCAAACACTTGCGAACACGTCCTTATAAGGAGGAACAACGTAACAATCGCGACCGTTGCAGGCCAGAATTACACAGTTCGCGATTGCTTCGTACCTCGCAATGACATGGCTTTAAAGCGCAAATAATGCGCCTTTCTTGTTTAAAACAGCCGGGCAACTACCCTGCTGCTTCCATTTCTTTAACCTCATTTGGGCGACCGTTTTTGAAGGCTTTGCGTGGTGTAAGGCCAAGCAGTTCAAACATAGCCATATCGGTATCAAATGACGGGTTTGGTGTTGTCAAAAGCTTTTCGCCTGCAAAAATAGAGCTGGCACCTGCCATAAAACAAAAGGCTTGCTCAACAGTACTCATTTCGGTACGACCGGCAGATAAGCGCACTACCGAACGCGGCATAATAATACGGGCGGTAGCAATCATCCTTACCATATCCCAGATAGGTACGCGGGGCTGATCGGCCAGTGGTGTACCAGCGATGGGCACCAAAGCATTGATAGGTACCGATTCGGGATGTTTGGGTAGGTTTGACAATGTTTTCAGCATCGAGATCCTGTCGTCAACAGTTTCGCCCAAACCAACTATGCCACCGCTACAAACTGTAATTTTTGCTTTACGTACGTTTTTAATGGTATTTAACCTGTCGTCATAAGTGCGCGTGGTGATAATGCGCTTATAATCCTCTTCAGATGTATCCAGATTATGGTTATAAGCATACAGGCCTGCATCTGCCAATCGTTGCGCCTGGCTCTCGGTAAGCATGCCCAGTGTGCAACATACCTCCATATCAAGGCTATTAACAGCCTTTACCATATCAATCACTTTATCAAAATCGCGGTTATCGCGCACTTCGCGCCAGGCCGCACCCATGCATAAACGCGATGCGCCACCCGCTTTTGCTTTTTCGGCAGCAGCAATAACTTCATCTTTGGGCATCATGGCATGTACATCTACACCGGTATTGTACCGGGCAGCCTGCGGGCAGTAAGCGCAATCTTCAGAACAGCCGCCGGTTTTGATAGAAATCAGCGAACTGATCTGTACTTCGGCGTAATCCTTATTTTCGCGGTGTACAGTTGCCGCGCGGTAAACCAGGTCGAGTAATGGGGTATGGTATATTTCAGCTATTTCTTCTTTTGTCCAGTCGTATCTTACTTCAGTCATATCTCAAATTTTGATGGTTCAAATTTATAATAATATCGCATAAAACGCCAGTTACGCTTAATGCTTCAACAAAAGCTTGGTAGCCAGGTATAAGGGCAATAAAAATCCGGCGCAATCGGTAAAGGTGGTAATAATGATAGACGATGCCACCGCCGGATCAATCCCTACCCTTTTTAATACCAGTGGTATAGATGCACCGGTAATACCCGCGATGATGAGGTTACCTGTCATGGCTAAAAACAAAACCAGGCCAAGCATAGGGTTGGCATCATAAAACAGGGCGATGCAAAAAACAACCAGTCCGTTGGCGGCCCCGTTAAGCATACCAACTAAAAATTCTTTTAAAACTGTATTATATGCCTGGCTATCGGTAAGGTTACTTAACGATATACGCCTGACGGTTACCGCAAGCGCCTGTGTGGCTGCATTACCGCCCATACCGGCTATTATAGTCATGTAAGCGGCTATGCCTTTCACCTGGGAAACGGTATCGTCAAAATGCCTGATCACCGATGCGGCCAGGTAAGCAGTGGCCAGGTTAATAACCAGCCAGGGCAAACGACTTTTTACGGCATCTTTCCAGTTACCGCTCAATTCTTCGTCTTCAGATACACCCGAAATCTTTAATATATCTTCGGTATTTTCCTGCTCCATTACGTCAATGATATCATCAACGGTAACCCGGCCAAGCAATTTCATATGGTCATCCACCACCGGGATGGTTGTTAAATTGTATTGAGATATCAGGCGGGCAACCTCTTCCTGGTCAAGCTCGGCCCTTACATATACGGGGTCGCGTTTTACCAGGTCGCTCACTTTGGCATCCGCATGGGCTTTTATAACATCTTTTATAGATAGGATACCCTGCAAGGTATCGGCATCGTCAACCACGTAAATGGTGTAAAACTCCTCCATCTCTTCCGATTGGCGAATGATCTCGTCCAGTGCCTCTTTTTTATCCAGCCGGATATTTACTTTGATGAGTTCGGAGTTCATCAAACCGCCGGCTGTATCTTCGGCATAGTTCAAAAGCGCGCGGATGCTGCTGGCATCATCGGCATCAATATCTTCTAATATCTCCTGCTGCTCATCTTCATCAAGCTGGGATATAATGTCGGTTGCATCGTCATAATCCAGTTCTTCAACTATCTCGCTTCTTTTTTCAGGATGGAGGTTCAGGAGCAGCTCACCGGGGCTGTGCTCCTCATCCATTTCGGATAAAACTTCGGATGCAACGTCAGTGGGCAGGATATTGATGATTCTTTCCTTATCCTCCTGCTCAAGCTGTTCAAACAATAAAGCAATCTCAGAGGCGTGATATTCCTTCAGAACTTTCTCTAATTCAGCATCATCGGCATCAAGTGCCGTTTTAATGCGGAGGAGATCGGTTTTATCTAAGTCAAAAGATTGCATATGCGACGAAAATAAGCATTTACGCCGCAATTACTACATTAAAATGAGGTTAAATAGGGATTAAGCCTCACCAGCAGCTTGACCGCCCGTTGATAACCAAATAGCCTCAGGAATCACCGTATTTAACCTCGATTACAAACTATAATCATACTTCGCCTTTAACCCGGTTACGTTTCCTAATTTACCCAGAACCTGCTCCACCTGCATTTTGCGGATAGACAGCTGCATGCTACAATCGTTATCAAACTGCTGTTCAAGCACCGGCAGATTTTCGTCTTTAATAATCCGCATCACGTCATTCATCTGCAGGTAATCAAACTTAATGGTGTAAATATCGTTCACCGTTTTTTGGATGATGACGGCCAGCTTCAGGGCTTCTTCTGTAGCTACCTTGTAGGCGTTAATTAACCCTGGTACCCCAAGCAGCGTGCCACCAAAATAGCGCACCACAACCACCAGGATATTGGTAACATCTTTTGACAGCAGGATATTTAGTATTGGCCGGCCGGCGGTGCCCGATGGTTCTCCGTCGTCGTTCACCCGGTAAACAGATCTATCAGTACCCAGGCGCATGGCCCAGCAATGGTGATTGGCTTTAGGGTGTTCGGCTTTTAATTTGGCTACGATAACTTTAATATCATTATCGGAGCTGATAGGATAAGCAAACCCCAGGAACTTGCTGCCCCTGTCACGGAATATACTTTCCGTTGGGTTTTCGATGGTTTGATAGGTATCGTCAAAAAGCATTTGTTTGGAACTAAAAGCTGAAGGCTTAAAGCAGAAAGCGTTAAAAAGCCATTCATGGGTACAATATTAAATTACAAGTGCAGGAAGCCTAATGTTTGCGGAAAATAAATAACAACAATTGCCAGCACGGCAACCAACAGCCCTATTTTGTTGAGGGTGCTTAATTTCTCCTTAAATATAATCATCCCGATGAGTGCGCCTACGACAATAACGCCGATATTCATTGACGAAAATACCGATGAGGGATTGCTTGCCAGGGCTTTGTGCGCCTTCAGATAAAAAAGGATATTACCAAAATTAAACAAACCCAATACCCAACCAATGAGGATATGCGGCCAGGAGAAACGCATTTTTTTTGTGACTACCTGGTAAATAAGCCCGATAAACGAAAGCGCAACCGCCAGTATAAAAATGATAAAAATGGCCGTTGTAAAAGGCACATTATTAACCTTGGTAATTTGCTTTAACAATACATCGATAACGCCAAAGCCCAGGAAAACGATAAGCAGGTAAACCCATGAACCTTTTTCTGCTTCTTTACTGCTACTAACCCTCCCTGTTGATTTTTGCCATGGGATTGAACATAAAATAGCTATAAATGCCAGTATGATACCAATTGTTTTGACCGGGGTTGATGCCTCGCCAAAAAGCAAAAATGCAGCTATAATCGGGATAAACAGGGATAAACGTTGTGCTACATCTGTACGTACGATACCGGCCTTACGCACCGAGGTTGCCATAATGATAAACAAGGCCGGGAATAAAACCCCGAGCGCGATATAGTTATAAACGGGCGACTGGCTTAAGTTGGCAAGCGACGGCCTGTAAAAAAACCAGGTAAGCAGGATAGCCATCGAATAATTCCAGGTGACAGCCTGGTAAACATCAATATGGTATCGCCTGGCCAGCTTGAGCATAACCGACACAATAACACTACAACAGATACTTAAAAAAACAAATAGCATAATTGGTGGTGCGTAGTAGAGCCAAGAATCCAGAGTCAAGAATTAAGACTTTTTTGCTTCAGGCGAAAGCATCAGCTGCAAATTACAAGCTTATTTTTTCGCTGTCCCATATTTCTCCTATCTTGATTCTTGACTCTTAATTCTTGATTCTATTTTTAATTCTTATTGGTTGTATAACGTTTGCAAACGGTCGTCTTCAATAAATGATTCGGCGGCAAGTATACCTGTTATTTGTGGTGATTTTATCCCTTTTGATAAAACAGTTTTGCCGGTAAAAATGCGGGCCTCATCCCAAAGGCCGGCATCAATAAACACTTGCAGGGTATGTGCCCCCCCTTCGATGATCACCGATTGAATGTCCTGCAAATATAATTGGTACAAAATGTATTGTGGCACATAGCGGTCAAAATCCTCCAATGCAATATACTTATTTTTTCCGTCGGCGTTAAATTCTATTTCATTAAAAACCAGTGTCTCAACAGATTGATCAAATACGTTGGCCTCTTTATTAAGTTCCAGCCTCCTGTCTATCACCACCCGTTTTGGCGATCTTCCCTCCCAATGCCGTACGTTCAATTGCGGGTTATCAATGGCAACGGTATTTTTCCCTACCAAAATGGCATCTTCCTCGCTGCGCCATTTATGTACCAACTTGCGTGATTGGGTGCCCGTTATCCAAAGCTGGCTACCATCAGCAGGCGCAAAAAAATCATCGTTGGTTTGCGCCCATTTTAATATAATGTATGGCCGGTGCTTTTGTACTTTGGTAAAAAACCTGCGGTTAAGCCACTGGCATTCCTTTTCCAGCACACCTGTTATTACCTCAATACCGGCAGCTTTAAGTTTTTCAATTCCTTTACCGTCAACCTGGGCAAAAGGGTCGCGGGTGCCAACAACTACCAGGGGAATTCGATGTTCAATAATCAAATCGGCACAAGGCGGTGTTTTACCATAATGCGCGCAAGGCTCCAATGAAACGTATATGGTTGATTGCTTTAACAGTTCAGCGGCGTTATCAAATTTGGCCGTTACCTGCACAATTGCATTTACTTCGGCATGGGCCTGGCCGTATTTCTGGTGATAACCCTCGCCTATTATTTTGCCTTCATGAACAACTACCGCGCCTACCATCGGGTTCGGGCTAACGTACCCGGCGCCAAGCTGAGCAAGTTCAAGGCAGCGCTGCATAAAAATTTCATGTTGAACCATGCTGCAAAAGTAGCTTTTATGTTACTTTGTTGCATGATTACCATAAAGGATGTTTTTGAAGATTACAAACAGCTGAACAAAGTATATGACGCTAATGAGGTAGAATCGCTTACTTTATTAACCATCAGCCAGGTAACTAACTTGTCAAAAGCATCTATTAAAGCATTTCCGGAACGGGAGCTAAACGACGAACAAGCCCAAAAACTAAAGAGCATTGCTAGCGAACTGATAACCGGCAAGCCTATTCAATACATTTTAGGTGTTACCGAGTTTTATGGGCTACCGTTTAAAGTAAATCCCAATGTGCTTATCCCCCGCCCCGAGACAGAAGAACTGGTAGAATGGGTTTTATCGGTTGCGGGTTACGGGTTACGAGTTGCGGGCGCTAGGTTGCAAGTTAGCAGTGGGCAGTTTGCAGGGAGTATATTGGATATTGGTACGGGGAGCGGGTGTATCGCCATCAGCCTGAAAAAGAATTTACCACTGGCCCAGGTTTCGGCAATTGATATATCCGAAGGTGCGTTGCACACCGCAAAAGAAAATGCTGACTTAAATGATGTTCATGTGCAATTTATCCAGGCCGATATTTTAGATGCAGCAACCACTCGCTACTCACCACTCACTACTCACCGCTCAACACCACTCACCACTTACCAAATCATCGTCAGTAACCCGCCCTATGTAACGCTGGACGACAAAAGACAAATGCACACCAACGTAACCGATTTTGAGCCGCATACCGCATTGTTTGTTCCCGAGGATGATCCGCTGTTGTTTTACAGGGCTATTGCCGATTTTGCTTCGGGTAATTTAACGCCGGGCGGCTATTTATTTTTTGAGATTAATGAGAGTTTGGGCAACGAAACTGTTGAATTATTACGCGACAAACATTTTACCGATATTGAGTTGCGACAAGACATGAGCGGCCGCGACAGGATGATTGGTTGCAGATGGAATGTTACTTATCCTTAACTACCATGCCCTGGTAGTTGTAGTAATTAAAATAAAAGAACAGGTAGGCCACACCCACGTTAAGCGGTATCAATATCCAAAGCAGGTGAAACATAATTACCCAAAACAACACTATAAATAAGGCCAGTATCCATTGAATATATTTATCCATATTTAAGCCAAACCAGTAAAGCAGGCAATGAAAAAGCATGGCAATACTTAACCCTGCCAGTAATAACTCCACAGCCATTAAAGGGCTAAACCTCCTAAACAACCAAACACTTTCGGGTACCAGCATAAAAAAATAAACACCTGCAAAATTCAGGAACAGCCTGAACCTGCTGTAGGGCAGGTTGCGCGAAAAGCTTAAGCGGGTTTCTTCAAACCTGCGAGCCTCAAATATCAAAACCACATGCGCTGTTATAACGGCCAGGATGGCTATACCAGCCACGCGTAAATCATTCTTCACATCGGCAAATAAATAAAAAACACCTGTTATAATTAACCACGACAATGCTTTGGTAACAAAGTACTGCACTTTAAGCTTATCAAAAACATGATAGATGTACATGCTAAAGTATGGCTTGCGCCATTTGCTGCTTAGCTTTAACAGAAATGATTGGCTGCTGCCGTCAACCAGCCGGTTTAATATCCGTGTATATATCAGCGTGCTACACCAAACTATGGCCGCTAAAAACAAACCCATCACCGCAGGCAGCAGATAATAATGATGTACTACACCTACGCAAACAGCCATTACAGCGTAAATAATAACCGGGCTTAAAATGATTGCTTGTGTGCAGCCCCAGCTTTTTAATTGATGGTTGCGGCTTAGCGCGTTGCTGCTGTAAAACAAAAACTGTTTTTCGGGTGCAAGTAATTGTATAGAAACATAGTGCCAGCTTTTAAAAACGTATAATAACCAGCCGCCAATAACCACCAGGAGCATAACAGGGCTGCTGCACATGGCTAACATTAAAGATTCATGATAGCTGATGAGCATATTGCCGGGCACACAGCCAACCAATATAAAAAATGCAAAAAACAATATAGGCGCGTGCACCTGGTAAAAACCAAAAGCAAATACTTTTACCAATACATTGGTTAACGGCTGCTTCATTACGCTATGAACTTTAAGGTTTGCGCTTCAACCAGCAACTCGCCAGCTTTGGGCAGTTCATCTAGCTCAAGCGTTTGGTGCGATGAAAGCAGGAAGCTGGTACCTTGCTGAAGATGCCGTTCGGCAATCCAGCTGTTTAAAATTTTTAATGATGCAGTATCAATGGTGATAAGCGGCTCATCTAACAGGATCAGTTTAGGATTGCCCAGAAACGCCAACACCAGCGACAATTTTTTGAGCATCCCGCTGGAGTAAGTTCCTACGGGCTGGCCAACGTAGCCTTGCATCTGCATGGTATCTATATAATGTTGCTCCTGCCCTACCGGCGCATCCTTGGCCTGCGCAAAAAGGGCAATCATCTCCTTACCGGTCAAAAACTCGGGGAAAACAGGTTCAGCTTCTGCAAAGTTTACCAGTTTTCGGTAACCCACAGGTTGTTTTTTTATGCTGATAGTATTATCCAACAAAATATCACCATCAAAAGATAAAATACCGGCAATGGATTTTAGCAGCGTACTTTTACCCGATCCGTTAACTCCTTTTATCCAGTAAACTCCCGGGTTTATGGAAAGTTCGTCTATTTTAAGGGCGGGGAAACCACCGTAGAGTTTTTTAAATTTTATGAATTGCAGCATTGTTGGTTGGATGGTAAAAAAGGCGCCATTGTTACACCGTGAATAAAAAACATGTTACACAAAAAAGACGCATGTGATGCGTCTCTACGGAAAAAATCGGAACATAAACATCCGGATTGCGAAATCTATATCGCTCCTTCTATCAATGTACCGTAAAATTCGCCCAAATCCATCCCTGCGGCCCTTACCTGTTGCGGGATAAGGCTGGCTGCAGACTGGCCTGGCGTGGTATTTATTTCGATAAAATAAAAGTCGTTAGTTCCATCCAGCAAAATAAAATCGACCCTTACCATGCCTTTGCAATTAAGGCGGATATACACTTCGGTTACAATATCGGCTATCAGTTCAACCTGCGCGGCCGGCAAATCGGCGGGTGTTACCTCTTTGGTTACGCCCGATGTGTATTTGGCTTCGTAATCAAAAAAGTCTTTGGTGGTCAATATCTCTGTTGCGGGCAGCACGGTAATTTTACCATTCAACCGGGCTATGCCTATGCTAAACTCCCGGCCTTTAATAAATTCCTCTACCAATATCTGCTCATCTTCGTGGAAAGCCTTTTTTAAAGCATCGGGCAAGCCGGCAACATTATAAACCTTGCTCATGCCTACGCTGCTGCCACCGTTATTGGGTTTTATGAACAACGGAAATTTAAGCGTGGCAGCTATAATAGCAACATCGTGCATATCCTTTTCAAACAGGCGCAGGGAATGCGCGGTATGCAGGCCATGTATCCCATTCACTATGGTTTTAGTGTAAGCCTTGTTCATAGTAATAGCCGATGTAGTGGCATCACAGGTGTTATAGGGTATGCCCAGCATATCCAGGTAACCTTGTATTTTGCCGTCTTCGCCGGGAGTACCGTGTATTGTAATAAAAGCAAAATCGAATTTGATTTTTTTGCCGTCCAGGGTAATGCTGAAATCGTTTTTATCAACATCAACCACACCGTGGCCGGCCTCATGAATCCACCTGTCGCGGTTTACATAAATGGTATAAACTTTATATTTTGAGGCATCAAGGCTGGCGGCAATATTTTTGGCGCTGTTTACAGATACTTCATACTCACCGGTAAAGCCACCGGCCAAAAGGGCTATGTTCTTCATTTGATTTCGGATGTCGGATTTTCGATTTCGGATTTAATTTTTATTTTTAATTTACCTTTTAAGGTGCGTTTGTTTTCGATTTCGAAATTAGGATAATAGTATTGAATATACTAAAGCGGAAAAGACAAATATGAAATCAAACAATCATAATTCCGAAATCGAAAATCCGAAATCCGAAATAATTGCTATGTTTGATACTTATTTGACTGTAATTATCCCTACGCATACCAATGAGCAAATTTGGTCTTTATTTAAAAACAAAATCATTCCGTTATAACCTTTTAGGTGCAATTGTTACAGTAGTTGTAGTTGTTTTAATTGCCTTTTACAGCCTGGGATATTACACCAACCATGGCTCCGGGATACCTGTACCAAAGCTGAAAGGCGAGAAAATTGATCGCGCTATGTCATTATTAAAAGAGCAGGGTTTTGGCTATAAAATAGATTCGGTTTATGTTGAGGATGTTGAGCCGGGAACCATTGTAGAGCAGGACCCCGATGCCGGAACCAACGTAAAAGAAGGCCGTGTGATTTATTTAACCATGGTTACATTGCAGGCCCCGCCCGTAGCCCTGCCCGACCTGGAACAGGCCAGTTACCGCGAAGCAACGGCTACCCTATCCAATTATGGTTTAAAAATTGGCGATACCACATACCGCTCGGATATTGCCCGCGACCGTATACTGGAAGTACGCTTTGGTGGCGTAGTAATTAAAACAGGCTACAAACTACCTAAAGGATCAAAAGTAGACCTGGTTTTGGGCGATGGCGCAGGAGCAAGCGAGGTAGCCATTCCCGAACTGATTAACCTTGATTTGGATGCGGCACGCTTTGCTATTAAAGGCGCAGGATTAACAATGGGCACAATAACTTACCAGGGTTCTATAACCGACTCGACCAATGTGGTTGTAACTGCGCAATACCCCATGAGAACCGACTCGTTGAGTAAAACCAGCATTGGTACACGCATGAACATTACTGTGTCACAAGGTGCAAAAACAAATGCAGCCCCAGCAAATTAATGCAGCCGAATTACTTGCCCGGATAAACCAGGGCGAGCAGCTCCATTTGATAGATGTACGCGAGCCTATTGAATATCTCACCTATAACATCGGTGGGGTTAATATTCCGCTGGGCGCTCTTGCGGGCAAGCTAAATAACCTGGGTTACAACAAAACCGATGAATTAATCGTTATCTGCAAGGTTGGCTTACGCAGCGAAACCGCTCAAACACTATTACTGCAAAACGGTTTTCACAACGTTAAAAACTTAACAGGCGGATTGATTGCCATTCAAAAAATCAGACACTAATTGGAACTAATTAAAGCGAATTGCACGAATTGAATTAATGGAAAAAATACAGATCTAACGGGTTATAATCTGCCTCATAAAAATCAAATAAATTATCACCTTTATTTTCTAATTCATTTAACTTAGACAACATTAGTGAAATTAGTGTGATAAAAACTAAATAATTACCATTTACAGCTAATTTATCATGACTGAGAAAAAGTCAAAATCAGGATCATTAAAAAAATTTATTATCGCATTTGTAATTGTGATCATTATCATACTGGCAGGCGTTGGTGTAAACTATTACTATAAATATTTTGGCCCCAATGTAACTGCGAAACAGGAGTATTTATACATACATACCGGCGCAACCTATGCCGACGTAATTAAAACCGTACAGAATGAAGGCATGGTTAAAGATACCGTTACCTTTAACTGGGCGGCTGTTAACATGAACTACACACACCGGGTTAAACCGGGCCGGTATCACCTGCACGAAGGCATGAGTAACCGTAAGCTCATTAATATGCTGGCCTCTGGTACCCAGGAGCCTGTACAACTGGAGTTTCATGGTTTACGGCAGAAGGAGCAATTTGCCGGTTTTGTATCCAAGAAAATCGAGCCCGATTCGGCAGCAATCATCAACTTGCTGGATTCATCGGCATATGTGGCCAAGTATGGTTTTACTACCGATAACGTGTATACCATGTTTATGCCAAACTCCTACCAAATGTACTGGAACACATCGCCCGATAAATTCTTTAAAAAGATGTATGCCAACTACGAAAAATTCTGGACACCGGAGCGTAAGCAGAAGGCCACTGCCCTTAACCTGTCGCAACAGGAAGTATCTGTGCTAGCATCAATAGTTGATGCCGAAGCATTGCATGACGATGAAATGCCGGCCATTGCAGGTTTATACCTTAACCGCCTTAAAAAAGGCATGAAACTGGAAGCAGACCCTACCGTAATTTTTGCTTTAAATGATTTTACCATCAAGCGGGTATTAAACAGGTACCTGTCATACAATTCGCCTTATAACACTTACCTGCATACGGGTTTGCCCCCCGGCCCTATCATGATGCCATCGGTAAATGCAGTAAACGCCGTGCTTGATCATCAAAACAACGATTATATATACATGTGCGCCAAAGCCGATTTTTCGGGCTATCATGCCTTTGCAAACAACGTTGCCGACCATTTAGTAAATGCCCATGCTTTTCAGAAAGCGCTTAACGAACGCAACATTAAAAGGTAATGTTTGAGCATACCACCAAAATACGGGTGCGGTACGGCGAAACCGACCAAATGGGCTACATGTACTACGGCAACTATGCCGAATTTTATGAAGTTGGCCGTGTAGAAATGCTACGCAGCCTTGGCTTAACTTATAGCGGCATGGAGCAGTCGGGAATTATGATGCCTGTGCTGGAGCTTAAATGCAAGTACCTGAAGCCGGCTTTGTATGATGAGGAAATAAGCGTAAAAGTGATTATGGATAAAATGCCCGGCATCCGTATCCATTTCCAGTACGAACTAAGCAATGAAAAAGGCGAACTGATCAATACCGGCGAAACGTTACTGGTTTTCATCAATATGAAAACAAATCGCCCCTGCCTGCCACCGCAGGATTTTATAGATAAATTATTGCCTTTTTTTGAGTAAATTTGGTTAGATGAGATGGCTTCACCACTTTTTGCTGCGCTTTAGTTTTTATCAGTACATTATAGAGTGGACAAAGTATATCATTCTGCCGGGTTTTCGCCCGCTGCCACTATATACGGTTATTGACTTTTTTATCAAAGAGATAACCAAAACGTCGTTAACAAACCGCGCCTATGCACTGGCTTATAGTTTTATGCTGGCCGTATTTCCTGCAACAATTTTTTTGTTTACACTAATCCCCTATATCCCCATAAAACACTTCCAGGGTACGCTATTAACCATTTTGGCATCAGTGATGCCTACAAACGCTTATTTAGCCTTCAGGGAGACGCTTATAGACATTATCAAGAATCAAAACGGCAAGTTGCTTTCGTTCGGTTTTTTATCAACCATGTATTTTGCCACCAACGGTGTAATCAACCTGATGAAGGCCTTCAACAAATCATCGTTAATTATCGACAGGCGAACCTGGCTCAAACGGCGGCTGGTTGCTACCGGCATCACCATAGCCATTAGCATGGCACTTTTTATTTCGATAGCCATTATGATTGCCGGCCAGGCGGTTATTCACTGGATTCAGCTGCATGTCAATAAAGAAAGCCATTTTTGGATCTATCCTATCATGCTGTTCCGGTGGATCATGATCATCATCATTATTTTTGTAAGCATAGCCTGGTTGTACCGCTATGGTCCCGCCCACAAAAAGCGCTGGAATTTTATAACACCAGGCTCGGTACTGGCTACTGCGCTGGCTGTGCTTACCTCTCTTGGATTTTCCTATTACATCAACAATTTTTCATCGTACAACAAGGTTTACGGATCAATCGGGACGCTGATTGTGGTGATGCTTTGGATGTATATAAACTCGCTTATTTTACTCATCGGGTTTGAATTAAACGCGTCGGTTGAGCTTTCAAAACGCAGTTTAAGGGTGGTAAAACCTCGTTTTAACAGCTTCAGGCAGAAAAAAGCCGAGCATTTTAAAAATTAATCAACTGACTATCAAAAACTTAATGCGATATGTTAAGAAATTGAAAAAAAATCATTTCGATACTTGTCAATCCGCTCCGGATTTGTACTTTTGTCCCCGGAGAGCTGGCAGAGTGGTCGATTGCGGCAGTCTTGAAAACTGTTGAACTGTTAAAGGTTCCTGGGGTTCGAATCCCTAGCTCTCCGCTGAATAAAAGCAGTCCCGCCCAAGCGGGATTTTTGCTTTTATAACCCCGGAGAGGTGTCAGAGTGATCGAATGTGCCTGATTCGAAATCAGGTGTACTGTTACAGGTACCGGGGGTTTGAATCCCTCCCTCTCCGCAAAACAAATCCATCAAAAAGCCTGTAAATATTAGCTTTGCGGGCTTTTTTGTTTCCACGAAGGTTAACCCTATTCAGGATGGTTAAAGTTTTTCACTCAAAGTTCCTGAATTTACTAACAGTTTTTGGCGGTTATAAGTACAATACCCCCACCTTACCCAAGCTTTTTCCGCAACCATTTCCTAACCGGCTCATCATACCATTTTAATGCGGCATAGGCCAAAACTATTACACCTGTTAAAATAAGCAGTGCATAAGGCCAGGCCTGTACAATTGTAACGCCTTTATAATTACTGATCCAGGCTACGTAAAAATAGACAAGCGGATAATGCACCATGTAAAGCGGATAGGATATATCACCTAAGAATTTGCATATTTTGTTCTCGGTTTTAGTTTGTATCACGCCGCTGGCGCCAAGGTATACGATAAGCGGAAAAACAATGATAATACAAACAGATTCATATATCCCGTTCATCCAAAGATGGCCGGCGCCGCCAATGCGTGGCATATAAAGTACAATAGCCACTAAAAGGCTGCACCATAAAAAGGCATTTTTAATTTGAGCTGGTTTCACTACCCGTGAAAGTAACAGCCCGGCAAAGAAAGGATACATGGTACGGGTAAGCCCAATGCGTACCTGTTGCACATTCAGTGTCCAGCCACCACTCACGTCGCCGTTTGTGATTGCCAGGTGTGCGAGTAAGATAGCAGCGATGACTACTAAGATACCTAATGCCGTTTTGGAAAATTTCCTGATCCAGATAGCATAAAGAATATTGGCAATGTATTCAAAGAACAACGACCATCCCACGCTATTCAAGGGGTGCATCTCTTCCCAGCCACGTATATCAAGCGATAACGGTACAGGCAGGATAGTATAACCGATGAGCATCACCAGCAACATTTTCCAGGCAGGAATGGTGTGAATAAGCGGCCATAGCGTAGAATCGGTAAAATAGAACCCAATGGCGCCGAGAGTCATCCCCAAAACCACCATTGGTTGAAGGCGTTCGATACGCCGTTTGAAAAAACTGCCGATCGTCATTTTATTCCATCTGTCGTCATAAGCGTAGCCAATTACAAAGCCCGACAATAAAAAGAAAAAATCTACAGCCAGATAACCGTGATTGACAATAATATCTAAATGACCGGTAGCTAATGGCTCTGTAAGGTGAAAGGTTACAACGATAATAGCTGCAACACCGCGAAGGCCATCTAATATGGGGTAGTGTGGCTTGGTGGCCAGTTCATTATTATTCATTGCAAACAGGATAAACAGATTTATAACTTATAACCAGCGTAAATTATAAAAAAGAATGCATTGGTGCGCCAATGTTTCAGCCTAAGCAATCACCGGCAACATCAAGACTCGCGCCACATCAAGAGGCTTCATCCCAGGGTCACTGTAGTTAATAAGTTTTTTATATATTTTACAATTAAAGTAATAACTTCATAATCAATTTACTGGCAACTAAACCATGTTTCTTTACCTAACTTAAACATGTGTAAACCTTTACTTATGTTGGGCATAGCCTCTATCTTTTTCGCTCAGGTGGAAAAGGTGATAGCGTATGGCCAAATGCTTCATAGCGGCCAACACAATATTGCCCAAACTTTTTTTACTAAACATAATTATATCCAGACAAATGGTGCTACTTCAGGTAGTTATGGTAGAAGCAATGCTGTTTTATCATCTTTTTTTACTGATATCAGTGCTAATAACACTTTCGCCAATATTGTTAAAAATGTAACCGCAAAATATGCTAACAAGGTAAAAACGGCGTTTGCCGGGCCCGATATTATTACCAGCCCCGCAAGTGGTATCATTTCAGCCTGCGTTGGCTCACCGTCTGCAAGTACCCAACAGTTTACTGTTTCGGGGAGCAATTTATTTGGCAATATTAGGGTTGTGGCACCAGCCGGCTTTGAGGTTTCACTTAACACTGCCAGCGGGTTTGCCAATTTGGTGACCATAGTACCAACAGGCGGTTTGGTTAACAGTAAGATAATATATGTGCGGACCGTTGCCGGCGGTGCTGCTACTAATCTATCCGGCTTTGTAACAGTAATTGCAACAGGAGCTGCAACAACAAAAGTAGCCGTAGAAGGTACGATTTATGCACTGCCGACTGTCGACCATATATCAGACCTGATTTTCGCCAACGGCGACCTTACTACGCCCATAAATTTTACAGGCACCGGCAACACCTTTTATTGGACAAATGATCGGCCTGGAATCGGCTTGTCGGCGAGTGGTGGCGATAACATAGCCCCTTTTGCTATCGTAAATACAGGATCGAGTCCTGTTGTTGCGCACTTAAGCGTTACTTCTCAGACGGCCAATGTTGCCTATATACCAAATTATGGTTCAAACACTGTTTTGGCGGTTAACACCATTACCAACAAAATTATTGACACGATACCCGTAGGYGCCGATCCTGGCTTTGTTGCCATAAGTCCAGATGGAAAGAAAGCATACATTGCAAACATTTCGGGTATAAGCCTTTCTATTATCAACACGCAAACGAACCAGGTAAAGGATATATCGATTTTTGACAATCCTACAGGGGTACTATTCAGCAACGATGGCACCAGGGCGTATGTTACCGGCGCAAGCGGTTCGTGTACAGTGATAGACGTGGCAAATGACGCCGTACTAACAGCCCTTACATTCCCCTCGGGCGGTGCCGGGCTGGCTTTAAGCAACGATGGAAAATGGATTTACGTTGCTACCTTTGCCACCGGCGATGTAAGGGTTTATGATACAGATAATAACGCCGAAATTATTAACATTCCGGTTTCGGGAGCGCGTTATGCTGCAACAAGTTTGGATGGCGGGAAGATATATGTAACCGGAAGCAACTCCAATAACGTTTACATAATAGATGCTGCAACAAATACCCTCTCGGCAACAATCAGCTTAACTACTGATGCAGAAGGTATTGTTGTAAGCCCGGACGGCAGCCGTATCTACGTTACCAATCAATCTGCCGGAACCGTTACGGTGATTGACGCCACCAACAACTCGGTTATGACCGCATTACCAGTCGGCAAATCACCCGCGGGGATTTCTATTACTCCGGATGGAAAATATGTATATGTGGTTAATGTTGATTCCGGCACGCTGTCAATTATCAGAACTTCAGATTACACGGTAACGGCTAATATACCCTGTGGCACATCGCCTCATGCAATAGGCAATTTTATAACGCCCGGCATAAATACCTGCGTCAGTAATCCAACTGATTTTAAGATTACGGTTAATCCCTCGCCTACCGCCATTACACCAGGCCCTGTTGGTGGCCTTATTACAACATGTATAGGCGCCCCGTCAACCAGCACCCAGCAATTCACCGTATCCGGCAATAATTTATCCGGCAATATCTCGGCTACATCGCCGGCGGGCCTGGAGATATCATTCAACGAAACCAGCGGCTTTGCCGACGTATTGAGCATTATACCAACCGGCGGAGCGGTGACTAATAAAGTTGTTTATGTTCGCGCTAAAGCGTTGGGCTCGCCAGCTAACATCTCGGGTTATGTGGTATTAAGCACAGCAGGGGCGGCAAGCAAAAACGTTGCGGTAAGTGGTGTAATTAATGCCCTGCCCACCACCAATGCTACCGGTAACCCGGTGTACAACAATGGCGATGTAACTGCTGCAATCACCATTAACGGCACAGGTAACACCTACACCTGGGCAAACGATACTCCTTCTATCGGTCTTGGGGCAAGCGGTGCTGGCGACATACCATCATTCACGGCTGTAAATACAGGCGTTGCGCCTGTAAAAGCTACTATCACCGTTACACCTTCGTCGGCAGGATATCTATACCTTACCAGTAAAAACAGTGTTATAATGGTGAATGCCGATAGTAATAAGCAAACAGGAACTGTAAACACAAGCGGGCAACCCACGGGGATAGCCGTCAGCCCGGACGGGACTGTCGTGGCTGTTACGGATTTCACCTTAAACACGGTTAAATTCATAAGTACTATTACCCATAGGGTAGTATCAACTGTTAATAATATCCCGTCGCCTATAGGAATATGTTTTTCTCCAGACGGTAAAAAGGTTTATACCGCTAATGAAAACGCTTTTAATGTTTCAATTATCGATGTAGCTACAGGCACAGCTGAGCCACCTGTTCATGTAGGGGTTTACCCTTACGGCATTGCCGCAAGCCCTGACGGATCGACTGTTTATGTTGGCTGCATAGGAGAAAATGCTATAATTGCCATTGACACTAAGACACATCAAACAACGCCCATTAAGGTAAAGTTTGGCCCAACAGGCATTGCCGTAAGCCCGGATAATAGCCGCGTATACGCCACCAGCGCACAATATAACGGCTTGCTTAAGGTAGTAAACACAGTATC
This sequence comes from Mucilaginibacter sp. P4_C11, assembly GCF_056402115.1. NCBI lineage: Bacteria > Pseudomonadati > Bacteroidota > Sphingobacteriia > Sphingobacteriales > Sphingobacteriaceae > Mucilaginibacter > Mucilaginibacter sp. P4_C11. Next base: position 160,711 of record NZ_JBFUIA010000012.1, read on the forward strand.
AAAGTCTGTTATAGCCAACATTCCTATTGGCGATGTGTCTACCGGTATTTGTGTTAGCCCGGATGGTAAACGGGTATATGTTGCCAATACCCGGAGCAACAATGTAATGGTAATAGACGCTGAAGCCAACAAAGTAATCACTACCATACCCACAGGAAATCATCCGTTTGGTGTATCCATAACGCCCGATGGAAAATATGTATATGTGGCTAACGAAGACTCGAACAACGTAGACGTTATCAGCACAGCCGATAATTCGATACGTAATATCATTAGCGTAAATGGGCAACTCAGTACATGTTTAGGGAATTTTTTTGCTCCCGGTACCGGATGTACGGGCACCCCAACCAGGTTTACCATAACAGTAAACGGATCGGCGGCTATCACGGCCGGCGCTGCAACAGGTAACATATCAGCCTGTATCGCCTCGCCGTCAACAAACACACAACAGTTTACTGTTTCTGGCAGTAACCTATCAGGCGATATTACAGTTAAAGCACCCGCCAAATTTGAAGTATCGCTAAACCAAACCAGTGGGTTTGCAAATTCGGTAATCATTGTACAAACCAGCGGCACGGTAACTAATAAGGTGGTTTATGTTCGTGCAGCGGCATCAAGCCTGCCGGGTAATATTTCGGACAACGTGATACTCTCCTCTGCCGGATTGCCCGATAAGCAGGTTGCCGTAAATGGGGTAATTCAAGCCTTGCCAATCGTCAATCAAATAACTGACCAAAGTTTTAACAATGGCGAGACAACCAATGCCATTAGTTTTACCGGAACAGCTACAGCCTACACATGGACTAATGATAGCCCCTCAATTGGTTTGCCGGCCAACGGCAGCGGCGACATCCCGGCGTTTACGGCTATCAATAATGGCCAAACCGTACTTACTGCCGTCATAACAGTTATACCATCTGATGCTTCATGCAGTGGCAATTCTATCACCTTCAAAATCAACATCAATCCACCCACTCCTTCTTTAACCGTTAGCCCGGTAATCGGTAATATAACTGCGTGCCAGGGATCGCCGTCTGGCAGCCCCGATATTCAGCAATTTTCTGTCGCTGGCAATGACCTTAAAGGCAATGTTCAGGTAACGGCGCCTGCCAAATTCGAGGTGTCAGTTAGCCCAAACAGCGGCTTTTCAAATTCCATAGTCATCGCTCAAACGAATGGCACGATTACAGATAAGGTGATTTATGTTCGTGCGGCGGCATCAAGCCTGGCGGGCAATATTTCTGATAACGTGATACTCTCTTCTACAGGATTGCAGGATAAGCAAGTTGCCGTAAACGGGGTAATCCACGCCTTGCCAATTGCAAATCAAATAAGTGATCAAAGTTTTAACAATGGTGAGACCACCAATACCATTAGTTTTACCGGAACAGCTACCACCTACACATGGACTAACGATAGCCCCTCAATTGGTCTGGTGGCTACAGGCAGCGGGGACATCCCAGCGTTTACGGCCATCAATAACGGCCAAACCGTACTTACTGCCGTCATAACAGTTACACCATCGGATGCTTCATGCAGTGGCAATTCTTTCACTTTCAAAATTAACATCAACCCTCCCATTCCATCGTTGACAATTAGCCCATTAACCGGTAATATAACCGCATGCCTGGGATCGCCGTCTGCCAGTCCTGATATTGAGCAGTTCACCGTTGCAGGTACATACTTGTCCGGCGACGTTCAGCTAACAGCGCCTGCAGATTTCGAGATATCGGTTAATCCAAATGTGGGGTATGCCAATACACTAACGCTTGTGCAAACCGCCGGCAAAGTTAGCAGTACCGTTATTTATGTCCGTTCCTCGACTGTAGCATCTGCCGGTAATATTTCAGGGCATGTTACCATATCCTCTGTGGGCGCATCCAGTCAAACTGCTAACGTAACCGGTACAGTCAGCGCACTACCAGTGGTCGACCAGATATTACCGCTAAGCTTTGACAACGGGACAACTACAACGGCCATAAACTTCAGAGGTACTGCTACAACTTATACATGGACAAATGACAATCCAGGCATAGGTTTGCAGGCCGGCGGCATTGGTAATATACCTACCTTTACGGCTGTCAATAACTTAACAACAGCAATTACCGCCACCGTAACAGTGACTCCATCAAACGGACCATGTACAGGTACCCCTGTTATTTTCAAAATTACTGTAAACCCTACGCCGGCACCGGTTATTACATATGCAAGTAACTTATTGCCGCTTAGCACCATGTACGGCAGGGCATCCGCTTCAGGCACTTTCGATGTATCAGGAGATAACCTTGTATCGGCCATAACTATCACCCCGCCTGCAGGTTTTGAAGTGAGCACCGATGGTACCAATTTTAAAAACACAGCCACCATAGGCGACCCCGGTACGCTTAACACAACAACTGTTTACATCAGGCTTGCAAAAACCGCCATTGTTGGCAATTATACCGGCAATATCGTACTAACGTCCAATGGATTGACAAACAACCTGGCCATGCCAAACAGCACCGTTTTACCAGCTTCAATGACCGTTACTGCCGATAACAAAACGCGCCCATTCCAATCAAAAAACCCTCCTCTTACAATTACTTACAGCGGTTTTGTAAATGACGAAAATGAGTCGGATCTTATAAAAAAACCAGAGGTACAAACAATCGCTACATTTGCGTCGGCTGTTGGGGAATATGACATTTCCTTTACAGGCGAGGCAGAATCCCTTAACTATAGTTTCACTTATGTTCCTGGAGTACTTACCATAACATCAACAGCAGTTGTTGTTGTTAACACCTTCACACCTAACGGCGACGGAACAAACGATACATGGGCAATAAAACACATTGAATCCTATCCAAATTGTATTGTCAATGTATTCAACCGCCTGGGTGCCAAGATATTTTCGTCTGTTGGTTATGGCGAACAGTGGGACGGCAAGTCCCGCGGAGGTCCTGTTCCCGTGGGCACCTACTATTATACCATCAATCTTAACGACGGATCGCCGGTTAAGGCGGGATGGGTAGCGATAATAAGGTAAACGCGTTCTTGATATCAGCGTACGAAGAGAACTTCAAAAGCGGGCTTTTACTATCCACTCCGCCATTATACCGATAATCCCATCATTTGTACCGGCCTTCTGACAAACACCTACAAGCAATGATATTACTTAAGTAAACTATTGAAAATCTGCTTAAAAACTACGGCTTCTTGAGGGCAAACCATTTCAAAACGGACTTGGTGTATCCTTTATCTTCTATTTTCGGAATTTATTTAACCCCAACTTGTTTCAAAATGCTGCCCGTGAACGTACGGGTATCGGGCCCGGAATAATTATTTAATAATTATTTCAGGTTAAACATCAATATTCGTTCGTTATATTTAAAATATCGTTTACTTTAGTCCAATTAAATGTTAAACTGTTAGCAATAGAATCTTTTTTTAATAGATAATGAAATATTAAATCAAAAAAAATGTTATAATGCTAATTGAAGTATTTTCCGATCCGTCGAAAAAAAATAATAATTTATAAATATTATGCCGCCTACTACCTACACCTTATCATTAAAAAAAACACTATTAATAATTTCCCTATCCTGCATTACTGCACTGCGAAGTTACTCGCAAACCGTTTCAGTTGGTACTTATACTGAGGATGTTGCACGCAGGCAGCAAATTTTGGGCAAGAGCGACAATCCATTTTCTTTCACTATTCGCCCTGTAAACAGTCATTGGAGCAGCGATGGGTCAGACTCCGTAGTGCAGAAACTGACAGGAAGCACCCAATATGCAAAATTCAATTTCATGGGTATTCCATCAGGAATACAGGCGCTGCCTTTTAATTGGCTCAATGAATATAACCTTAAAAGGCCATATGGATATAACAATGGCTCGTTATATCCCAACGCCGGTTATCAAAGTATGCTCAGCGGAGGTTTTTTACTTAAGGCCGGCATCCTTAATATACAGGTTAAACCAGAATTAGTGTACGCCCAAAACAAAAGGTTTGACACTTTTGCGGATGTACAGGCTGCCAATAATTTGCCCGCGCTTATGGGTGCTTATTTTGGCACAATAAACGGTATTGATGCTCCTGAAAGATTTGGAAATAAATCTATAAAACATTTGTACCCGGGGCAATCTAAAGTAACGCTAAATTATAAAGGCGTTGAAGCAGGCGCATCAACAGAAAATTTATGGTGGGGCCCTGGTATAAAAAACTCTATCATGATGAGTAACTCGGCACCGGGCTTTTTGCACTGGACATTTAATTCGGCAAAACCCCTCAAAACAATTTTAGGTTCCTTTGAATGGCAATTGATAGGTGGAAACTTAAAACAATCGGGCATTACGCCTGATGACGTAAGTAAGTTAATTTATGGCAGCAACCTTTATAGTCCAAAACCCAAAGTTACCAGGTACGTGTCTGCCTATATCATTAACTGGCAACCTAAATGGTTAAAGGGGCTGTATTTAGGAGTAAGCAGTTATACTTATATGGATAAGGATTCTATGTATAATAAAAAAAGCATAGGTCGAAAACTATTTCCGGTAATTACAGGCTCGTCCCTGGCAGCAAATGATGTTAATAACGCTACAAAAGGAGATGGACAAGATTTTGCGTATGCGTTTAACATCAGGCAACTTTTACCACTGTACCAGGCCGAGATTTATTTTGAATGGGCACGAAATGACAGATCGGCCAATGCCAATGATTTTATTCAGGACCCGGGGCATTCATCGGCCTATACACTGGGGGGCAGAAAACTATTTGAGTTAGGAAATGAGTCTTATTTACAATTGAAAACCGAAATAACTTCACTTCAAAGGTCACCAAGCTTTTTGGTAAGAGACGAACCTACATGGTACGAGCATCTTCTAAGCCCCAGAGACGGATATACAAACAACGGACGTTATATTGGCGCCGGCATTGGGCCTGCGGGAAATAGTTTTGTACTGGATATTAGCTATTTAAAAAAAATGAATTCTTATGGGGTTACGCTCGAAAGGCAATTACATAATGATGATTTATATTACAACGCGTTTGCCGGCACCGGTATTTATAACTTGCATTGGGTAGATCTTTCAAGCACCTTTTACAGCAATGTTAAATTAAAACGATACCTGTTCTCGGCTGAAATCTCGCCGGTTTACTCCTTGAATTACGAATATAAAAATGGCGACAGCTTCAATTTACATGCAAGACTTAATGTTACTTACTACTTCAACTGATTGATATAGTTGTTGTTATTTGTCGTTTTTTGAGACAGAATTAACTTTTAACTAAAAAAAGCATCATCGTTCTTAATAATCTCAATTTAGTTTACTTTTGCAAAATAATATCACCTATTCCAATATTATATTAATTGCCTTTAATGGTTACTTATGAATAAATTTCGCTTTCGTCTGTTTTTAATTTGTTTCACCATTTTTTGTTGTTCAGCTAAATTTGTTTCTGCTCAAACTAATCTGCAAAACATATCATCAATAAACGTTGATGATGTTTCAGATCAGCAGTTAACCCAGGTGCTGCAACAAGCCCAAAATGCCGGGTTAAGCGATGCTGATTTGATACAGCAGGCACAAAACAGAGGTATGTCGGCCGGCCAGGCACAAAAATTACAGTTGAGGATAAAAAATATCCGCAGTAAATCAAGTGCATCACAAGCAGGTGCTACGGATAGCATCACTGCACAGGAAGGGCGGCAACTTAACTACCAACCCGATAGCGTTGATACATCATCAATACACAGGGACATATTTGAAAGTCTTAAACCGAAGATTTTTGGGGCAGATATTTTTAAAAACAAAAACAATTCATTTGAGCCCAACCTCAAGCTGGCTACCCCGGTAAATTACATTGTTGGCCCTAATGATCAGCTTAACATAAATGTTTACGGCAGCTCATTAGTAAACTGGAAACTGGAAGTATCTGCTGAAGGCAATATCAATATACCCGGTGTAGGTGTTTTAAATGTTGGCGGCAAAACTATTGAGCAAGCAACCTTAGCAATAAAAAGCCGGCTTGCAGCAAATAATTACGCTATTGGCCGCGGCACAAGCGTTCAGGTTACCCTGGGAAACATCAGGAGCATAAAGGTAATAATTATTGGGCAGGTGGTTAAGCCGGGCACTTATACGTTGTCATCGCTCGCAACGGTTTTCAACGCGCTTTACATGGCTGGCGGCCCAACTGACAATGGTACTTTACGGCAAATTGAAATAATAAGAAACAACCGCATCATAAGGCATCTTGATGTTTATGATTTCCTGGTGAAAGGAGATCAAAAAAACAACATCGCGCTGCAGGATCAGGATATTGTGCGTGTGCCAACGTATAGAACGAGAGTTGAACTGACCGGGCAGGTAAAAATTCCGGCATTGTTTGAGGTTTTGCCGGGCGAAAATCTTGATGACATTATAAACTATGCCGGCGGCTTTACCGACAGCGCTTATACCGCACGCATAAAGGTTTCGCAGATAAGTGACCAGCAGCGAAAAATAACGGATGTTATAGAGGCCGATTATAAAAACTATATACCGCTACGAGGCGACAAATACACTATTGAATCGGTTATCAACCGGTTTCAAAACAGGGTTGTTATTAACGGGGCGGTTTTTAAACCTGGCGAATACGAGTTGCAAAACGGGTTAACTTTATATCAGTTAATTGAGAAAGCAGCGGGATTAAAAGAAGATGCATTTACAGACAGGGGTACAATTACACGCCTAAAGCCCGACAACAGTACCGAAATGATAGGTTTTAGTGTAAAAGATGTGATTAATAAAACAGTTAATATTCCGTTACAGCGTGAAGACATTATTAACATATCATCAATTTTTGATTTGCGTGATAAATATGTAGTTACTATTAATGGCAGCGTACGGAAGCCGGGAAAGTTTGCCTTCTCTGAAAACATGAAAGTAGAGGACCTTATTTTAAAAGCGGGCGGCTTTGCAGAGGGCGCCAGTACCAGGCGAATTGAAGTGGCCAGGAGGATATCTGATGCCGATCCATCATCTAAAAGCAGCGCTGTAGCCCAGGTTTTTAGCGTTAATATTGATGGCCCGCTAAAGCCCAATGATGCCAATTTTGTTTTAACACCCTTTGATATTGTATCTATATATAGTTTGCCTGGTTACGAAAAACAAAAAACAGTTAAAATTGAGGGTGAGGTATTATATCCGGGATCATACACCATAAAAAGTAAAAACGAAAAAGTATCTGACCTGATTGCACGGGCTGGAGGACTAACTGCATCGGCAGATGTTGAAGGTGGCTCGTTAAAAAGGGAGAATATCGCCATTTTGGGTATTGATAAAAACAAAGCAGATACTGCAGCCCTAACACTGGAAAGGGCAGCAATGGCAAACAGGCTTAAAAGAACTTATAAGGATTCGACAACCAATGCCGATACGCAGCAACGCAATAACTACGTAGGGATTGATCTTGGCGACATTTTAAAAACGCCAGGCTCGAAAGGTGATTTATTGCTGGAAGATGGCGACATTTTACGGGTGCCTAAACAGCAGCAAATAGTGCGTGTTAATGGCCAGGTTCTTTATCCAAGTGCGGTAGTTTACGATAGTTCAAAATCGTTTAATGACTTTGTATCTAACGCCGGAGGCTACGGCCCGGAGGCGCTACGAAGAGGCGCTTACATTGTATACCCTAACGGAACCGTAAAGGGTACCAGAAAGTTTTTGTTTTTTAATAATCACCCATCTGTTAAACCAGGGAGCGAAATTTATGTGCCTAAGAAAGCTGAAAGCAAAAACAATACAGGCCAGTTAATTTTAGGTTATACTACAGGTTTAGCTTCATTAGGCGCAATTATTTTGGGTATATTAAGTTTAAATAAATAACCGTTAATAATTTATAAAAAAGCACTCAGCAGGGTAATTATTGAATACCTGGGATAATGCGTTTTTGTTTTATATATCAAAGCTTGCTCACTAAGTTAAAGTATTTTTAAGCTACAATGGATCAAACACCACAATCTTCTGAAATTTCATTAAAGGAAATTGCAAGCAAAATCAGAATGTGTTTAATATATATCAGGCTTAAGTGGCTGCCTATCCTGGTACTGGGGATAATTGGTGGCGCTTTAGGATTAACGTACTCTATAATTAAAAAGCCTACATATACAGCAGTTTGCACGTTTGTATTGGAGGAGAGCGGAAAATCCGGGTTGGGCCAATACGCCGGTTTGGCATCGCTCGCGGGTATTGATTTGGGCGGCGGCGGTGGTGGCGGCATGTTTCAAGCCGATAATATCATAGAATTATACAAATCGCGGTTAATGCTTGAAAAAACTTTATTAAGTCAGGTTACCTTAGATGGGAAAAATCAGTTGTTGATTGATCGCTATATTGAGTTTAATAAGTTGAGGAAGATATGGAAAGAAAAAGACCATATTGACAATATTTCGTTTACCGGAAACCCGGACAACTTTACCAGAACTCAGGACAGCATAATTTCAAGTATGGTTGAGTCTTTTAACAAGAACCTTTTAACGGTAAATAAACTTGATAAAAAGTTGAGTATCATAGCTGTTCAGGTGGTGAGCAATGATGAGCTTTTTGCAAAAAACTTCAACTTAAAACTTGTAGAAACTGTAAATAATTTTTATGCCTTAACCAAGACCAAAAAAAGCAATCAAAATGTAATTGTGCTGCAAAGGCAGGCCGATAGTGTAAAAATGATTTTAAATAGTTCGTTAAGTGGAGTAGCATCGGCAATTGATGCAAACCCTAACGCAAATCCTCAATTATTGACGCTCAAAGTACCATCGCAAAAAAAGCAGGTAGATGTTCAGGCTAATACTGCCATATACGCCGAAATGGTTAAAAACCTAGAGCTATCCAAAATTTCATTAAGGCAGGATATGCCGTTGATCCAAATTATTGATAAACCTGTATTGCCCCTGTTAAAAAGCAAACTTAGTAAGCTTAAGGGAATTATAGTTGGAGGATTGTTGGGCGTTTTTTTTTGCATAGCCGCTGTTTTAGTCAAAAAACTATACACAACTTTGATAGGGTAAGTTTCTGCTGTTGAATATCGTATACCGCCATTTAAACCTACGTAGTTAATGTAAATTATAAGTGTTTAAACTTATTGAAATAATACCAATAAAATTACCGGGCAATGTTTTAGTATGCAAGCTTTAACCAAGGTTACCGTTAAATGCAATAAAACAATTGATGAATAATGTTATACCTACTGTATATATGAAGGTACCTGTTAGCAAACCAGGTTGATGGATAAAATAAATTGCAAAATGAACCAAAGAAATGACTTAAATGATATTGAAGTGGCGATCCCAACTTATAAAAGGGATTTTTACCTTGATAAATTGTTGTCGACAATTCCATCTCATATTAAGATATCGGTGAGCGATAATGGGGCCAACGTAAGTTCAGATTTAAAATCTAAATTTTTAAACGCAACATTTATTTCGCACTCAAGCGTGATAGACATTTTTGAAAACTGGAATAGTGCGGCAAAAAATGCAACATCAAAATGGTTGATAATTCCGTCAGATGATGATTTGTTTAATGCCGATGCATTTGAAATAATTGAGCGCTACACCTTAAAATATCCGGATGCTGACGTCATTATATTTGGGCACAACGTGATAGATGAGCATGATGTCATCAAACCAGGGTGGCAATTTCCAAAAGAACAGGTTTTTAACCAACCCTTAGGTTATGATGTATTTAAATACGGGGTGGATGCCCGGCTACCTGCTATTGTTTTCAAGCAAAAAAAGATGAGCGAATTACAATTTTTTGACACCGAATATAAATTAACGGCCGGCGATAGTGACTTGATCCAAAGAGTTTTATTAACAGGAAAAGCTGTTTTTGTTCCGGAAATTATTGGGTCGTACCGTATTTGGGGCGGTAATTTAACGAGCCAAAAGATTGCTACCCGGCAATGGCTCACTGAAATTGATTACTGGCAAACCAAAATCAAGAAAATTGCCAAAACCCAATATAATCACGTTGTTGCTCAGCCAAACTTTGATATGATTGCCGATGAGGTATATGCACAAAACCTTTTAAGTGGTATCTTAAACGTTAAGTCGAAATCAGGTTTTTTACCAGCCTTTTCATATTTAAAAAGTGTTAGATTTCCCTGGAAAGCAAGGGCGGTTACACAATTACGAATTATTAAAGCGTTAATAAATTGAAATTTAACCAAAACGTAATCAAATCCATATTTGGTTCAACCATATTTAAATTATCTTCTGCTGCAATTTCTTTTATTACAGTTCCCTTATTATTAAAAACATTAGGAACAAATAACTATGCTGTTTGGGTAACACTAACTGCATTATTATCATGGCTCAACCTTTTTGATTTCGGATCGGGCTATAGTTTAAAAAATAAGGTTACCGAATCGCGTGCAAGTAACGAAAAAGAAAATATCGACGTATTGATTGCCGGTACATTGCAATTTTATATGATAATGACCCTTCTTATAACACTTGTTTTTGTGTGCGCTACATTTTTTGTAGGTGTATTTAAAACGCACCTGTTTTTAGCTTACCTTATTTATCTTCCCATCATACTTTCTTTTCCTTTTACATTAGGTCATTTTATAATTCAAGGCGTAAAGAAGTTTAATTTATTTAATTTAATATTATTTACGCAAAATTTTGTTTGGTTACTTGTACTGCTTTTGTACAAGTACAAGTTTTGGGAAGTTAATATATATAAGCTTGCTATATTTTACAGCGGCCTTTACGTGGTGGCAAATTTCACCATCATGTTTTACGCACTTAAAAATGTTCACTTTAATTGGAAGCAAATATTTAACTACAAAAATTTCTTATCGTCAAAAGCTTCATTGGTGGTGGGTACCAGATTTTTTTTGCTGCAAATTTCATCACTATTTCTTTACTCAATTGGCAATATATTAACCTATAGCAATTTGTCGCTTAAAAACGTAGCACAATATGACACGGTTAACAAGTTTTTTTTGTTGGGAATGACAATCTTTAATGTAGTGATTTCTGTTTACTGGACAGAAGTATCACATGCCAAAGCCTTAGGTGATAAAGCGAAATTAAAAAAAATATACAATCAGCTTTTGTTATGTGCATTGATTTTCAGTATGGGAAGTTGTTGTGCGATATTTTTAATTCCAACTTTGGTAAGCTTGTGGACAAATAATGTTATTCAAATTGCTAATGTTAAAGATGTGTTTCCATTTGCATTTTTATTTATTGTGCAGGTTTTTTCGTATTGCGGTGCGGTTTTTTTAAATGCTTTTGAAAAACTTAAAGGTCAAATAATATTAGCGGTTATCGCTTCTGCTCTGATGATTCCTTTATGCAAACTCTTGTTCAGTTTATCAATAGGTATAGGATCTGTTCCGCTGGCATCGGCATTGCTTACTATTCCGGCACTTATATTTGTTAACTATGAATCAAAAAAGTGTATTAACGAGATTTAATGTATGGTGGGATTTATAATCAGGAAGATAAAAAGTCTGTTTTTTTTAGGACGACTAAAAAAAGCACAAGTTTATTTAGTGGCAGGTAATTCTCATTTCTTTGAAAACTTTAGGTTAACTATAGGTAAACCAATTGAAAATAAAATTTATCTGAAAGTAGGTAATGATTCAATTTTAGATTGCAACGTTACATTTGAATCAGAAACAGGTGAAGTTAGCGTTGGCGACAGATGCTTTATTGGCGCAAGTAATATTATCTGCAAATCAAAGATCGAGTTTGGCGATAATGTGTTTGTAGCCTGGGGATCATATTTTTATGATCACGATTCCCATTCAATTGATTACCGCGAACGTGAAAATGATATAACGATGCAGTTGCAGGATTACAGGGCCGGCCGTAATTTTATCGAAAATAAGAATTGGGCTGTTGTTAATACCGTACCCATAAAAATTTGTTCAAACGCCTGGATAGGTATGAATTGCACAATTTTAAAAGGTGTTACCATTGGTGTAGGCGCTATTGTGGGTGCCGGAAGTGTAGTTACAAAGGATGTAGCCGACTGGACAATTGTTGGCGGAAACCCAGCTAAAATTATTAAAGAAATTCCACCAGAATTACGAAAAGTTTAAAAATGAAAAAAGTTCTGATAACCGGTGCGTATGGTTTTTTAGGGAGATATACAGCAAAAGCATTTAAAGATGCAGACTACCACGTGAGTGGTATAGGACACGGCAAATGGCATAAATACGAATATAGCAAATGGGGTATTGATGATTGGTTTGAATCTACTATTACTTTTGAAGCATTGATGAATATCAACAAACGCTTTGATGTGATAGTACATTGCGGAGGTAGCGGATCGGTAGCCTTTTCCTATCAAAACCCGTTTGAGGATTTTCAAAAAAGTGTTCAAAGTACGTTAGCTTTGCTTGAATATATACGCCTGCAAGGCAATCCGTGTCATTTTATTTATCCCTCCAGTCCCGCTGTTCAGGGAGATGTTGGCGATAAAAAAATTAAAGAAGATGACCCGTCCGACCCGGTTTCGCCGTACGGCTTTCACAAAAAAGCAGCCGAAGAATTGTGTTTTTCTTACAGTAAGAATTTTGGATTGAAAGTTTCAGTAATTCGTTATTTTTCAATTTATGGGGCAGGCCTGCAAAAGCAATTGCTATGGGATGCCTGCATGAAAATAAAAAATGCGGTAGATGAAGTTATGTTTTTTGGTACCGGCCAGGAAACCCGGGATTGGTTATATGTTACGGATGCCTCGGCTTTGATATTAGCTATAGCGGCCAATGAAAAAGAGAAAATAAGCATTGTAAACGGTGGTTCTGGAGTTAGAACCACTGTTGCCCAAACCATAGCGATGTTAGTAAAAGCTTACCATAAGCCAATTAATATTAAATTTAACCAGGAAGTAAAAACCGGCGACCCGAGGTTTTATCACGCAGACACTTCAAAGGCCGAGCATTTGGGTTGGTTACCCCAAGTAAAAATAGAAGAAGGCATTTTACATTACGTAAATTATTTTAAGGAGTTGCAGAATGATTAGAGTTGCATTTTTAATAAATTTTCCAAAAGAATATAAAGGGGGAATAAACTACATAAAGAATTTGCTTTACACAAATTCCATTACCAAATATCCAGACATTGAGTATTACGTTGTATTGCCATCAAATATTGAACAAGAATATATCGATGTTTTTTCGCCATATGCCAAGCTGATATTTACCGATATATTTAAAGATCGATCTTTAGCATGGTTTTTAAATAAAGTTTTCAACAAGGCATTTAATTTCCAGCTTCCATTATTTATGCTTTTTAAAAAGTATAAAATAAATGTTGTTTCTCATTCTTTTTTTTGGGGTAATTATAAATCTTTAAAGATAGTTAACTGGATTCCCGATTTTCAGTGCGTGCATTTCCCTAATTTATGGCCAAAAAAGCAACTTGATTTAATGACTAAGATTAACACCAATATAGCTAAATACAGCGATGTGGTAATTTTAAGTAGTTATGATGCTTTAAACGATTTTAAAAAATTTGCCCCTTCGCAAATTGCTAAAGCAAGAGTGTTACAATTTGTGTCGCAGCCAGGTGAAGTGAATGAAGTTGAAAACCTGTATACGCACATCAAAACAAAATATAGTTTGAGCGAAAGATATTTTTATTTGCCCAACCAGTTTTGGTCGCATAAAAATCATATGATAGTTTTAAAAGCCATCAATTTGCTTGTAAAAAGAGGAATGAATCCATTGGTGGTAACTACCGGCGTAATGAATGATTTTAGAGGGAATAACAAAAATCTTCGCGATATAGAAAAATACATTGAACAAAACAACCTCGAAAAAAATATAATGTTATTGGGGCTTATTCCTTATAGCGAAGTATTAGTATTAATGAGGAAATGTATAGCCCTCATTAATCCATCATTTTTTGAAGGATGGAGCTCAACTGTTGAGGAAGCAAAAAGTATAGGCAAAAAGGTTATATTGTCTGATATCCCTGTTCACAAAGAGCAAAATCCAGCTAAAGCTTTTTATTTTTCTCCCAATGATGAAAATGAGCTTGCTAATATTTTGGATCAGGTTTGGAATGATCAATTAATAGAAGAGGAAACAGAAAAAGATAAAAGCGATCTTCAGGAAAATCTGATAGCCAGAACAAAGGCCTTTTCGGCAAATTATTATAAGATAATAAAAGATTTAACAGAAAATAGTTAAGGTATTTACCTTAATTGAAATTTACTTATGCACCCTAAGAAAGCCCCCCTGATAACTATAATAACGGTTACCTATAATGCCGTGAATTCTATCGAGGCGACAATTAGATCTGTAATCAAAAAAAAATCAGATAACGTCCAATTCTTTATCATTGATGGAGGTTCAACAGACGGGACTTTACAAGTAATTAAGAATTATGAAGCGCAAATAACCTATTTCATAAGCGAACCTGATAAAGGATTATATGATGCAATGAACAAAGGATGGGAACAGGCAAATGAAAATAGCTACATTTTATTTTTAGGTAGTGGTGACGAGATACTGAGCTTACCTGCTCTTGATTCATTTGACAAGGCAAACTTAATAGCCGGACAAGTTAAAATAGGTAACAAATATTTATACGTTCCTAAAATAGATACCAGGCTTAAATTGGGCAATACCTTACATCATCAGGCACTGCTAATAAAAAAAGCAGTTCATCCGTTGCCTCCCTTTGATCTTCGTTTCAAAATCTATGCCGACTTTGATTTTAACCAGCGGCTTTACAAAGCTGGTGTTAAATTTATAATTGACAATGATTTTAAAGCTTACGCTATGGAGGGAGGGGTTAGTACCCGTTTTAATAAAGAGGAATCCTTAAAAGTAGTAAGTAAAAATTATGGGTGGTTTTATTGTAAACTCGCACAGTTATATTATTTGTTGAGACATGAAGTTTAACGAAAACATCTTTGCGATAATAGTTTTGTATAAAACTAAGCTGTCCGATTCAAAAACTTTTTTGTCATTAACCAAATCTTTAAATTCAACCGGTAACAAGTTAGATGTATTAATATACGATAACAGCCCCGAGTATAATTTAAAAATTGGTCTTGAATATCCTGAATGGAATATAACCTACTTACCAGACCAGGATAATAATGGGGTAAGTAAAGCATATAATACCGGCGCCCAAATTGCAGGTAAAAAAGGAAGAGAATGGATTATTATATTTGATCAGGATACTACCTTCCCTGAAAATACAATAGATATTTATATTAAGGCAATTGCCAAGTACCCAAGTTATAAAATATTTGCCCCTGTAATGTTTATAAGCGAAAGCGTAATTATATCACCATGTAAATTTAAATTTATGCGTGGTTCTTCTTTAAGCTATATAAATCCCGGTCCCAACACCTTTCACAATCTATCAATAATAAATTGCGGGATGTGTATTAATATTAATTCTTTTAAACAAAATTGCGGATATAATGAGAAACTCCGGCTTGATTTTAGCGATCATGATTTTATAAAAAGATTCACCAATAAAGTTTCTGAAAATTTTATTGTTTTGGATTTAAAAGTTCGTCATGATTTGTCAACCACAAATGTAAATTCGTTTAACAGTGACTACATTAGGTTTGGTTATTATCTGGAAGGATCAAGAGGTATTTTTTCATCAACAACTGAAAAATATCTTTTAAGGTTTAACGCAACAATGAGGGCTTTAAAGTTATCTATAAGGCATAAAAGTCTATCCTTTTTAGTTCAAGTCTTTAAATAGCGCTTTTTATGAACAAACAAGAGCAAAGTGTAATTGACGTAAATCCATTTTTTGTATACATTTTTGGCTTTTTGATAGCCTTAACTGTATATCAATTTAACTGGTCTTACTTGTACCCAAGCCTATCACTTGAATTGCTTGGCTTTTTAGCTTTTACTTTTATTATAAGCGCGGTGCTAGGTACTTACATACATAAAAAAGGTTTTTTAAGATTTAACAACTCCCCTAATAAGCTCAAAATTAATCAACTTGTATTTTTAATCACCGTTGGCTATATATTAAACTTTGCGTATTCTGGCAGGGTTCCTTTGTTCGCAATATCAAGTAACATTGAAGATGTTAATTATGTCGATTTTGGTATACCCACTTTTTATGTAATATTGGCGACTTTCACAAGTTTTCTCACCGTTTATTTATTTAAATGTTATTTGGTTGAGAGAAAGCGGAAGTTTTTATTTTTATGCTTTTATTTATTGATTTTTCCGCTGCTTGTATTTAATAGAGGGGCTATACTTATCAACTTATCCAGCATATTTTTTATTTATCTATTCTCTTATAAGAAAAACCGGATTAAGATTTACTTAAAACTCTTTTTGATTGTAATAGCAATTTTAATGGGCTTTGGCTTTTTAGGAAACATAAGAACAAAGAACCAAATGGGCAAGGATAATTCAGTCGATTTAAACGAAGTAATGATGGATATGGGAGAGGCAAAGCCTGGCTTTGTTATGTCGCCGATACCTAAGGAATACTTTTGGTCATACCTTTATATTGCATCTCCGCTGGCCAATTTACAAACAAATGTTGATCATCAAAAAGTCAATTATAGCATCTCTAATTTTTTACAATACTTAAATGGGGAATTAAACTTTGATTTTATATCAAAAAGGATTTCCGCAATTTTTAATGTTGAAAAACCTGAAAACGTTCGTATTGCACCATGGTTAACGGTTTGTACTGTTTATGCCACTTCTTACAGTTATTTTGGTTGGTGGGGAATGATTCTTACTTTTTTGTTTTTAATGACAATTACGTTTATATATATGCTGATAATAAAATCAAACAATCCATATTTCACTACAAGCATAGCAATTTTGTGTACTTTTTTCCTGTTTTGTATATTTGATAATATGTTCTTTTTTAGCGGGTTAAGCTTTCAATTGGTATACCCCATTTTATTATCTCTCAAGTTCAAAAGTTAAATAATTATAATCATAAAATGGATAATGTTAGTGTTTGTATGGCAACATACAACGGTGAAAAATATATTCATCAGCAAGTGGTTAGTATAATTAAGCAACTTTCTGATGACGATGAATTAATAGTTAGTGATGATGGTTCCACAGATAGAACTTTGGAGATCCTAAATGAATTTAACGATAGACGGATAAAAATTTTCTTTAATAAAAATAAAAAAGGACCAGTTGGGAATTTTGAAAACGCTATACGTAATGCTAACAGGCGGCTTATTTTTTTAGCAGATCAAGACGATATATGGTTGGATAATAAAATAGAGATAATGACCACTTATCTGCAACAATATGATGTAGTTAATTGTGATTGTAAGGTAGTGGATAGCGATTTGAATGTAATTTGCCCTTCGTATTTTAGCTATATAAAGTCAGGTGCCGGATTTATAAAAAATTTAAAAACTAACACTTACATGGGGAATTGTATGGCGTTTAAAAGGGAAATCCTAGATGTTGCTTTACCATTTCCTGATAACATCCCAAATCACGACTTGTGGATAGGCGTAGTGGCTGATCTGTTTTTTAAGCCATACTTTTTGCAAAGTATTTTGGGACTACACCGCAGGCATGATCATAATGCCTCAAACACTTTTGACATAAAACTTAAAATTAATTTTTGGCAAAAGGTAAATAAAAGATTAATAGTGTTTTATTATTTACCCCGGTTATTTATCCGGCAAGCAATTGCAAAAAGAAAAAAGGCCGTATCATAATAATGATACGACCTTTTTATTAATTACAAATCTCGATTTATTTTCACAAACTCCAACGCTGGTTTCGTTAATTGGCTTTTGGTAACTATTCTTGATCTTTATTCTTTTTGTATACATGAGGGTTTTCAACAATCCCTTTTTTAAATACCTTCATTACACCCATTCTCAGGGTATTATCAGCCCTCAATATTAAATCTACTGCTTTTTGTTCTGGCCGACCTCTGAATGAGGTTACGTGAAATTCGTCAGATGTCAGTAATGGATCTTTACAAAAGTAATAATTTGATACACAACATCTAATCCTGTCAATTTGTACCGGACTAACAGAATGCCATGAGCCCTGGTGGGTTGCCATAACAGCTAAACGATTAAATTTGCTATGGATAGTTATCTGATCACTTTTAAGCCCATCAGGCCAAATCTCCAAATTCCCCCCGTTTTTTTCATCCCAGTCTGGTGTCACATAATATAATAAATTTAGCACCCGCCATAAATTTCGGTCCTTATCATGTGAATTATCTAAGTGAGGATTCAAATAATTTTCATGGCCCATCATAGATATACCGCCGGCATATAGATTACTATCGGGCAATGGATTCTCAATTTGACAAATTTCGCCAATTAACGTTACAATTCTTTCATCTTGAAATGCGTAAATAATTTCCTCTAAAATAGGATCGTATTTATCCATTTGAGCGGCAATGTACTTATATTCTTTAAGGCTCCTTTTTAGCGTGGTTTGTTCGGGTTTTGGAAATCTTTCGTAAATATATCTTGCCAAATCCTCTGGTAATAAGTTATCTATAAAAAAATAACCAATCTTGTTTTTAGAATTGTCAAACTGTTCTTGGATGGTTGGAAGTTCCGCCTGTATTTTTGATAGAATTAAATCCGCAATTGTTTTTCTATTCATATTTTAATATTATTTATCTTATATATAATGCTCTGAGAATGCTAGTTTGGAAATAACTTAGTTATATGCTCTATAAAATAAGGTTTATGTTCAGTCAAATTTATTAAAAGAAACGTAAATAAACAGTTTTTCATATCTGAATTCTTCTGCAAAGAACAAGTATATTTGGCAAACTATGAAACTCAATTTTAAAGTAGCGTTATTAATCCCTACACTCAATGCTGGTAAACAATGGCTAAATACACTTGATAGTATAAAGAGTCAAACATTTGAAATTACAATTAAGATTATTATTGATTCAGGTTCGACTGACGATACCGTTCCTTTGGCCAGGCAACACGGCTTTGAAATAGTTGAGATAAAAAAGTCCGAATTTAACCACGGCAAAACCCGGCAACAAGCGGTTGATTTATCAAATGGTGTTGATATATGTGTTTTTCTGACCCAAGATGCCATATTAGCTTCAACCAACTCTGTAGAAAATTTAGTGGCTGCGTTTAATGACCCCGATATCGGCATGGCTTATGGCAGGCAATTACCTCATAAAAATGCCAGGCCTTTAGAGACGCATGCCCGGTTATTTAATTATGCTGATCAGTCGGTAATAAATTCCCTTTCTGATGCTGATCAATTGGGTTTCAAAATAACTTTTTGTTCAAATTCTTTCGCAGCTTACCGCTATAATGCCCTCGCAAAAGTAGGGGGCTTTCCGCCAGATTCTATTATGGGAGAAGATGCGATCGTGGCTGCTAAAATGTTACAGGCTGGTTACAAAAAGGCGTACGTTGCAAATGCAACTGTTTATCATTCCCACAGCTATACGGTTATTGAGGAATTTAAACGTTATTTTGATACACGTGTTTTTCATGAACAAAACAGGTGGTTGATAGAAAAATACGGTAAACCAACAGGAGAGGGAATAAAGTTCATGAGATCAGAGTTGAAATATGTGTTAAAAAACGACCCGAAGGTAGTTTTCAAGTCGATCGCGTCACTCGGCGCAAAGTGGTTAGGATATTTATCTGGAAAATTTTACAGGCAAATTCCCCGTTCGTTATTAAAAAGACTATCGATGCACAAACATTATTGGAAGTAATTCCCCCCGGTTTGTAGAGTGATCTATAGGTAAGCTGCAGCCCCTACAATTGAAAGTAATCGAATATGTACGTCGATTCGTCTACAAGACGATAACAACACTGCAAGCGTTGTCGAAAATAAAAAAACGAATATCTATCTACGAAAAATTAAACTCAATCAGCTGGTGACTTGTTTGCTATTAATAAATTGCAATTTAATTACAACGAAATTACCACCCATGCCGCCAGATTTTCAACTGACAGGTTCAAAACAGAAATTTTAAACTATATAATCAGTAGAAAAAAATAAAAATAGCGCCTTTTTAATAAAAAATAATTAAAACTTTATTGTAGCGTTTAAGGTTTATCATTCGTAATAGTAGTAATTGTTATCATTTTGGCATAATTAATGCTTTTTAAATGAAAAAATATTACATTTGTGCATCCTTAACCTTATGAATATAAGATACTCAAAACTCGTCCCTGTAATCACCTTTATCAGTGATCTAATATTATTAAATATCTGTATACAATGTGCTCATTTATTGGTATTTAACTATTTCTCCAACGAGATAAGCTCCTCTGTTTTTTTACTTCTGGTTAATATGGCATGGATTTCCATCGCCTCGCTGACTAAAAATTATGTTATTCACCGGCCGTTAGTATTTAGCAATAGTGTTAACCGAATTTTATCCTCCCTTATTTACCATTCGTTAGCAGTGCTTGGCGTTGTGTACTTTTTTAAGTTTTTTGAGGTAAGCCGCTGGGAAATGCTTTTTACCTATAGCCTGTTTCTTTCGTTGATATTGTTACAAAGAGCCGCTATCTTTTTTATTCTTGATTATATCAGAAAAAAAGGATACAACAGAAGGCACATCCTTTTGATTGGCGACAAAAACATTGCAGATAGATTAAAAAGAACATTCTATAACCACCCCGAGTATGGTTACCATTTTATAGATTTTATCCAGGAAGAAACCACTCAGGATATTCCTGAAGAAAAATTACTTGATATTTTTTTTGAAAAACAGGCCGATGAGATATTTGTCTGTTATAAGAGCATCCAGCCGTCTTTGTTACAAAAACTGGTAGATAAAGGTGACGAAAAGAGAGTTAAAATAAAGTTTGTTTCCGACCTGTTCCTTACTAATAATTTTGCGAACGTTATAAACTACGACAATCTTCCCGTTATTCAGCTTACGTCGAAACCAGAGCTTGCTTTAAAAATTGTAGTTTTTAAACGCAGTTTTGATATCATATTTTCCGCTTTGGTTATGATAATTGGTTTCCCGGTATTTATACTGTTGATGATCATAACTAAATTGACTTCAAAAGGTCCGGTTTTTTATCGCCAGGAAAGGATGGGAAGAGACCTCAAACCGTTTTACATTTATAAATTCAGGAGTATGTTTGTAAACTCCGAGGCCTTAGGGCCACAATTATCAAGTGATGGCGATCCGCGAATTACCCAGTGGGGAAGCATTATCAGAAAATCAAGGCTTGACGAATTACCGCAATTTTGGAATGTTATAAAAGGGGATATGTCTATTGTTGGGCCGAGACCGGAACGGCAGTTTTTTATAGAACAACTTATAGAAAAATCTCCTAATTATAAAAAGCTTTTCAGCTTAAAGCCCGGTCTTACATCCATGGGGCAGGTAAATTATGGATATGCGGAAAATCTGGACCAAATGCGTGACAGGGTTAGATACGATTTAGTTTATTTGAAAAACGTTTCGTTGAACAACGACTTAAATATCATTTTAAAAACAGTCCAGGTAATGGTGCAATTGAAAGGAAAATAGTTTCGAATCGCTTATGTTTTATAACAAGTACTTAGGTACTCCCCCAACACGCCTTTGGCCAGTAAGGAGGTCGTAAACAAAAGAGCCAATTAAATAGTATGTTTAATTGGCTCTTTTGATCATGATAAAATAGTTTATTCTGATGGTGTGCTTAAGCAGACGATTTCATTATGATATAGACCATTGATACGGCTCCCTGACAAGCAGTTTACGCTAAACTAAAGCAACAGCACTTTTAGGCGAAAAAGAATTCATAAACTCCTGCGCCTTTTTTACCATTAACTTCGATCCTATAAATATAGCCGAACGCTGATGGAGTTGCTCTACTTCAATATCCAAAATCCTGTCGTATCCGTTAGTTGCCAGTCCGCCGGCCTGCTCCACAATAAACGCCATCGGATTACATTCGTAAACCAGGCGCAGTTTTCCGTTTTTATATTGGGCTGTGGTTGGGTAAATAAAAATGCCCCCCTTTATTAAATTCCGGTGGATATCTGCAATCATCGATCCGGTGTATCTTGATGTATACGGCCTATTGGTAATGTCATCTTCTACCTGGCAATATTTAATATATTTTTTTACACCTTCGGGCAAATGAGTGTAGTATCCTTCATTTATCGAATAAGTATTACCTTCAGCAGGAATACTCATCTCAGGGTGCGACAAGCAAAACTCCCCGATCGAAGGATCAAGTGTAAAGCCGTTTACACCTTTACCGGTGGTATATACCAACATGGTAGACGATCCGTATATTACATATCCAGCTGCCACCTGTTCGGTACCATTCTGCAAAACATCCTGAAGCGTTGCCTTACCTTCGCTTGATTTTCTGCGATAAATAGAAAATATGGTGCCGACACTTACATTTACGTCAATATTAGATGAGCCATCCAAAGGGTCAATAGCTACAATATATTTGGCATTTTTTGATATTTCAGAGTCGATATAAATATGCTCCTCATTCTCTTCAGAAACAACAATACAACATTCGCCGCCACTCTGCAATGCCGAAATAAATTGTTCGTTTGCATAGATATCCATTTTTTTCTGCTGCTCGCCGTGCGAATTGGTTTCGCCTGTTTCGCCAATAATGTCAATTAACCCAGCCTTATTAATTTCGCGGTTCACAATTTTTGCCGCGATACCTAAATCGCGCAAAAGCCTCGAAAGCTCGCCTTTGGCATAAGGAAAATCTGCTTGCTTCTCTATAATAAATTGCCCTAATGTTTTTACTGTCTTCATATGGCTTTTTGTTAGTTTGAAAATAAAGAGACTCCCAGGTATAAAAGAGTGTCGCAGGTAAAAAAATAAAATTGGAGGCCCCAGTTACTTTAATACAACCGCATGTAATTGGCTGTTTATTGACTATAACTATCTAAAAACCTTTTCACTAAGGTAGCTGGCCACAAAAGCAAAACTGTCATGCACTGTCCTATAATGCAAATTCCTGTACTCCGGGGCAATCCCGGTTAATCGATAACTTCTATACTTAAAGTTCAAATATTTCAGTCTGCTTTATAGGCCACACTCCGTTATCTTTAGATACGATCGTAAAATAATTTGATAACAGATAGATAAAAAAACATATCGGCGTTTACACATCTAATGATGCAAACAGATGGTGCCCTCAGGAACATAAAGATAAGATTTCCGGGGCAAATTATTATCAGAAAAAATTCAATAATTGAACTGGCCGACGAAATTATTGGTGCAGGGCATGTTCATGTATTAATTATTACAATTGATGTGCTTTTAACAGCCATCGGTACCGTTATTAAGCAGCTACAGCAACAAAACATTCAAGTACAGGTGAATACATTTATAACCCGCTAGCCTTCTTATGATGATATCTATAGTTTGTTAAAAACCGCATCGGGCCAGCCTGTTGATGCGGTTATTGGCATTTTTGGTGGCTGGCCTGAGGCTAAATGCGCCGGCAAACTGGGCGGCTAAAACAACGCGAATGAAAAAATTAATCACCCTGCTTGCCCCTATTCTGTTTTATGTACAGCAAACGCGCAAACAATAAGCGGTCTGAATGGCATGTGACATCGCCGGAGTTTGGGGCTAATTTTAGTGCAACGGGTTATTATTTTGGCCATCTGCTTAGTGATATACTGCATATTAGCGATTGCTAAGGAGGTTCTGGCGCCCAAGGCTGTATGGGCGCCGAAGGCTTAAAAGACTTTTAAGCAGTTATTCAATCTGCGTGTCGTTCAGTTTCCCCAACATTTCAGTGCCCCCTTGTTGCGCTGGGGAGCACCGCCGTCGCCGCTTCAAATTCCAGGCCTACCGCCGAAATCAGGCTCCGTAAGTTTTTTTTGTCCATATGGTCAAACCCATGGTTCATAACAGCTTTCTTTTGGGGATCTTTTTGCAGCATGGCTCCCAGTTTTAAAACAAGGCGATCTGTCCACGCCAGTTTGGCAACAATACACCGCCCGGGCATAAAAAATATCCCCCTCGTTTTCATAACCCGCGGTTCCAGGTTCGTCCGCAGAATCTGCCGCTGCTCTGCCTTATCATCGGCCGACGTGCCGCACACAATAAATAAGAATATCTTTTTGTTAGCCAGTATGCTACTGTTCCTTTTCAGCCATTTTCCAATGGTCAGTTTACCAACATAAACCGAACTGCCTATAATCACCACATCATAACCTGCAAGTATGGTGGGCGTAGCTTGGTCGGCCTTTAAAAATGGCATGTGCAGCTCACCAGCCAGCCATTGCGCATACTGCTCCGTTGCGCCGTATTTACCCTGGTATATAATAATCCCATTCATGATTTTTCCCGGTTTTTAATTTCGGCAATTTAGGTAGCCGCGTCCTTAAGGAAAATGATCAGGGTCATGGGAATTGCTGATGGGCGTCTCTTTTAGTATCAAGACAGCTGCATGAAAAAGTATCAAGTAGCGAGTATCAAGTAGCAAGACAGCTGCATGAAAAAGTATCAAGTAGCAAGTATCAAGTAGCAAGACAGCTGCGGGAATATATCTTGTCCAAAACTTTCGTCATTGCGAGCGCAGCGCGGCAATCGCGAACTATGCATGGCGGTCATTCGGTCATGAAGTCATATCGTAATGAACCCCAAAAAACCCTCGTCGAATACCAACTACTCCCTACTTTCCCCAAAAAAATCTTGATACTTGATACTAACTACTTGATACTCTATGAGCGTTTCCCCGTTGGTAGAAACGGGGCCAGGCCTTCCATTCATACGCGCACAAGGCCTTAGGCGCGGCCAATGCCCATGCCAACCACCGGGCCGGTATCTATTTCAGTCCTTAACGCAACGCCGTTATTGCTAAAACCTCCGTCTCCACCATTGCGACTGCCGATATATGTCACCCTTTCAGGGCTTTTGGATAGCACAGCGTTACGCGCTGCGTTAATATAGTTGACCCTTTCAGGGCCAGCTACTTACCTGGTGACAAATGCATAACAGAACTATCCAAAACCGGCAAACTTTGTCGCGACGACATTGCATCGTGATTTAAAGCCCGCCTCCTGCAACCCTAAAAGGGCGGCACCCGCATGCGATGGGCATCGCCCTATTACGGGAGCAGAAAATTTCGTTATTTATATTCTAATTTCCTTACCCTGTTATTTCCAGTGTCCATAACAAATACGGTTCCGGTGTTGTCGACAGCAATACCGTACGGAAATTTAAATTGTGCCAGGGCGCCGTCGCCATCTTTATAGCCCATTTCTCCGCTTCCTGCTATAGTTGTAACCACCCCATCCGGCGTTATTTTTCTGATGGCGTGATTATCGCTATCGCTAACCCACAGGTTCCCCAGGGCATCGCAAGTCATACTGCTAATCGTGTTAAATTGGGCCTCGTTTCCCTTACCATCCTTAAAGCCTATCGCTCCGGTTCCTGCAAAAACAATTACATTCCCGGCTTTATCTATCTTCTTGATAAGGCAATTGCCATTCCCTGTTACAAATATATTGCCCGATGTATCCACGGCTATTGCATACAAATAATGGTAGTTTGGCAATCCATCAGATGAAAAACCTGTTTTATCATTTAAGGTAAAGGTAGAAACCACACCATTAGGTGTAACCTTGCGCRAAACAAAATTATCGTGATTGTTGTAATCAGGTAAAATGATATTGTCATGGTTATCTATAGCCATGTTGCCAATAATATTAAATGCCGCCTGCGTGCCAACGCCATCTAAATAATTTACCGACAAGGATCCTGCAAAAACAGCATTAATCGTAGGCGAGGCTATCTTCCGTATCAAACCATATTCTATGGTATATAAATTACCTTTACTATCCCTTACCAGGCTATAAATATTTCCAAAATCGGGATTTGGGTTCCCAATGCTTTTGCTGGTAAAGGTAGTAACATGCCCCGAATAGGTAACCTGCCGAATGCTGGCATTTCCCTGGTCGCCTACAAAAAGGTTTCCATGGTTGTCTGTAACAATACCCTGAGCATTACTGAATTGTACCTGTGTGGTATCTCCATCGTTAAAACCTGCCGTAGCAGCTCCGGCCACCGTAGAAACCACCCACTTTTTTGCAGGGGTAATTATTTTGACAGAATCAGTTGGCTGCACGTTATCAAGAGCGCTCTTGTTACATGCGCTGAAAATAAAAGCAAAAATCAACCCGAAAAAAATTTGTTTATATATAGCAGCAGGGCGTATTGTCATAAGTTTAAGTTATGTGCCGAAAATAAACAAAAAAGCCGAAGAAAAACTATCATCCGCATAGATACTGCATAACTATGTGCCCCACCTGCCTGGTATATACCATGCTTTTAGGGCAATCAACAACGCATATTGTTAACCTTAATGTCCTTTGCCGGATCTCCTAAGCTATTTTTCATTTAACAGAATTCTTGTTGTCAAATAACTTAACAATAGGAATTTTGTTAAATCCTTCTATTCCGCGCTTGTTGGTGTGTCTCCCCGCAAGCGTCCCGGGCTCGTGGCCTGTATGCTAAGTATACAACACTGTATTCAATCTTAAAAATGTGCGTTTTGCTACAACACCCGTTTGCTCCCTCAACCAACTACAACCTACCACCCGAACACTCTCCCCTATCAATCGTCAATACCTTGTCGTTATCCACCCCTCAAATTGTCACTTCTGCCCAGCGTAAAGTCCCGAAATGCTATCGATATTTGTATTGTCAATAAAATCGAAACAACTTAAATAACATTTTATGAAAAGAGTATTTAAAGGAACTGATGTCATGAAACCTGCATTCATAATTGCTTTGCTTTTTTTTACCGTATTGCAGTGTTATGGCCAGCAGCTTAAACCTGCAAACAGTGGTTATGCGCCTGTTAATGGCATTAAGGTTTATTATGAGGTATATGGCGAGGGAAAGCCCCTTGTTTTGCTGCATGGCGCGTTTTATACCATCGAGATGAACTGGAGCCAGTTGATACCCGAACTGGCAAAAACAAGAAAGGTGATTGCCCTTGAAATGCAGGGACATGGGCACACCCCGTTTTCGGACAGAAAGTTAGATATTGCTACCCTGGCAAGTGATGTGGTAGGGGTAATGGATTTTTTAAAAATTGACAGTGCCGATGTTGCAGGCTATAGTATGGGTGGTTCTATAGCTTACCAATTGGCAGTAAAAAGCCCTAAACGGGTAAAAAAATTGGTAATCATTTCTTCTACCTACAAAACCAG
The DNA here is from genome assembly GCF_056402115.1 of Mucilaginibacter sp. P4_C11. Classification (NCBI taxonomy): domain Bacteria; kingdom Pseudomonadati; phylum Bacteroidota; class Sphingobacteriia; order Sphingobacteriales; family Sphingobacteriaceae; genus Mucilaginibacter; species Mucilaginibacter sp. P4_C11. The sequence goes on from NZ_JBFUIA010000012.1 coordinate 187,847, forward strand.
TGGCTGGCTGCCCGCTATAAATAGTGGGTTTAAAAATTTTAAGCCCGAGTTTTTTAACAATACGCCTATAAAAACGGCATATGATGCAGTAGCACCCGACAAAACAAAATGGACAAAATTTATTGAACAAATGATTGCTTTTGCCGGGGTGCCCTTTGATGTGGGCGACGCCAATATTGCCAAAATTACATCGCCGGTATTGCTCATCTCGGGCGACAATGATGGCCTTGACAAAGTGGAGCTGATGAAAACGTACCAATTATTGGGAGGCGGCGTAGCTGCCGATTTGGGGCCGATGCCAAAATCACATTTAGCCATTGTGCCTGCGCAAGGCCACGTGAGCCTGATGATGCAAACGAAAACAATAGCAGCTTACCTGGACGACTTTTTAAAGTAAAAGTAACAAAGCTTTCGCCGTCCCCAAATCGTCAGCAGAAAGGCTTCGGATAGCCACCTGCGGCCATGAGCGGGCCGATGCTGTTGTTACCACTATGTATTGGATGTACACAAATAGCCTTCCACGCATTAGTCGGAAGATTGCTTCGGACTTTATAATGACTCGCCAATAAGTTATTGACTGTAAGTATCAAACTACCGTCATTGCCTTTAGATTAGCTTTAACAAAATAGTATAGGTTATTATTATTGTTGAAGCTTTCTTTTTGCTTCTTTTTCTTTGTTAATAACCTTGATTTTTGTGGATAAAGTTAACAACGGTAAGGGTGCATTATCGTCATTGCCAGGCTTGAAGGCCTATGCCTCGATTGAATCCCTTACCGTTTGTTTTAAACTGTGGCATCAAATAGAAATTAGAGTTTGGAAGGCTCATTAGTAAGGTATT